>NZ_JAWOTF010000017.1:0-81739 GCF_033338735.1 Vibrio sp. Vb1127
TCAGCGAGGTGGCATTATAGAGATTGCGATCACATTGGCAAGCCCTTTTTCTCGTTTTTTTTGATTTTTTTATCGTTCGGATAAATTTGCATCAAAAGCGGTCAAAAGAGCACGTTATTTCTACAGTTCTCTGAATTTATCTGCGAAAAGAGCCACTTTTTCCCAATTGGTGTACTCCACCTCTTTGGTCGTATCAGTTTCGCCACCCGTCATCGACATAATGAACCTAATCATAGTTCTGTCGAACCAGCTGTAACGTGGGTAATAAAGTGCACCAGCAAAAACACCTATTAGCGTTGGTTTCCAAGGCGACTTAATTAGGAACTTGTGAATGTAGGCACTACCTTCAGGTGTATCCTTTCCTTGGTCCTCTTTACGAGCGGTTAGGTTTACGCAGAAAAATGCCACTTTATTTTGCTCCAATTGATTGAGGTTTCGCTCAATAAACTGGTATAGCTTTTTATTAAGATGGCCATAGCGAATAGAGGCGCCTATCAATACTCTGTCGTATTGGCTGAAGTCAATCGTCTCGACATTATGTAAATCCACCAGCTCACAATCGAAGTCTGGAAGTTGTTCATCTATATAGTGGAGAATTTTTTTAGTCTGCCCTTCGCGGGAAGAGTATAGAAATAATGCTTTTGCCACGATTTCCCCTTAGCTACGCCAAAACGTCGGCGTAAGTAGAATAAGTAAGGTAAAGATTTCCAAACGACCAAACAGCATAGAAACTATCAATACCCATTTTGCTTTGTCGTTAACATCACCAAAGTGCAGCGCTACTTCTCCCAAGCCAGGACCGAGGTTGTTCAGAGTCGCAGCCACCGCCGAGAACGCACTGAGCTCATCCATTCCTGTTGCAATCAACCCCAACATACAAACCACAAATACCAATGCGTATGCGGAGAAGAAACCCCAAACTGCATCGACAACACGTTGCGGTAGGGCACTGCCACCCACTTTGATGGTGTAAACCGCACGAGGGTGCACCAAACGTTTTAGTTCACGCGCACCTTGTAAGGTAAGAAGCAGGATACGGATCACTTTCATGCCGCCGCCTGTTGAACCAGCACAACCACCTATAAAGGAAGAGAACAATAACAGCACAGGTAAGAAGAGCGGCCAATCCGCAAAACCTGTTGTCGTAAAGCCCGCTGTTGTGGATATTGATACAGTTTGGAACAGAGCCTGATCGAAAGCATCGTATGTCGATGTGTAAGAGTGATGTTTCAGTAATAATAGAAAGCAAATGATAAATAGCAGCACTTGAATAAACAAGAAGGCGCGAAACTCAGGATCTTTCCAGTAATACTTGGGATGTACGCCACCTGATGCAAATGCAGCAAAGTGCAGTGTGTAATTACATGCAGATATAAGCAGAAAAACCACCGTAATCAGGTTAATCGCGTAACTATCAAAGTATCCGATGCTGGCATCGTGGGTAGAGAAGCCACCAATGGCAATGGTGGAAAAGCTGTGACTGATGGCATCAAATGGCGTCATACCAGCTAACCAAAAAGCCGAAGCACAGGCGATAGTCAGGCTCAAATAGATGTACCAAAGCGCCTTAGCAGTTTCTGCTATGCGCGGCGTCACTTTAGTATCCTTGACTGGACCTGGGATCTCGGCGCGGTAAAGCTGCATACCACCGATGCCAAGTACTGGCAAAATCGCCACCGCTAATACGATGATTCCCATACCGCCGAACCACTGCAGTAACTGTCGATAGAATAGAATCGCTTTAGGTAACTCATCCAAACCAACAATAACGGTCGCCCCGGTCGTCGTGAGAGCAGAAAACGATTCAAAAAACGCATCTGTCACTGAGACGTTCGGATTGTCAGCAATGAGAAAGGGGATCGAGCCTGCACTGCCAAGTACTGTCCAGAATAAGACGACAATAAGAAAGCCATCTCGAGCTTTAAGCTCGTGCTTATACCTGCGGTTTGGGTACCAACAAACGGCCCCACAAAACAGCAGAACAAAAAATGTCGTGACAAAAGGCACACCAGCACCATCTCGATAGATCAGCGCAACGAGTGCTGGCGCAAGCATAGTGACACTAAAGAGTGCGAGCAGTAGCCCGACGATTCGAATAATTGAACGAAATTGCATGGATAAATTGACTAGCGAAGCTGTCCCTGTTGCTTCCTGTTTTTCATTATTGTCCGTCTAGCGGAGTGACAATTGCCTTTGCCCCGCTTTTATTGATGATTGCTTGGGTAAACGCGCTCACTTCTCGAAGCTCAATTTCCACCACTAATACGACCTGATCGCTGTATTCAGCCTCGACTTCTATCGCACCAAATTGCGGCATGATTGATTGTGCGATAGGCATAAACCCATAGTCTAACGTTAGTCTGAGCTTTGTGGTTATTTTTTTCTCAATAGTTTGAAGCAGCTTGAGCGCTTGTTGAACCCCACCCCCATACGCTTTAACCAAGCCGCCTGTACCTAACTTGATTCCACCAGAGTATCGCGTGACCACAGCCGTGATCTCCCCCACCCCAGATCCAGACAGCTGCGCCAGGATTGGTTTGCCTGCCGTCCCTGAAGGTTCTCCATCATCACTAAAGCCCCACTTCATCGAATCTTCTGGTCGACCAGCAACAAAGCCCCAACAGTTATGTCTAGCATCAGCGTGTTTAGCTTTGATTTGATCAACAAATGCTTTTGCAGCTTCGATACTTGGCGTGTGTGCCAAATAAGTAATGAAGACGCTCTTTTTAATTTCTTCTTCAAATTGAGCGGGCTCTGCTGGAATCAGATAAGGCTTGTCATTCATAGGATTATGGATTCATGTCTATTTGCCTGAAGTCTATCACGTGTGTGATTTACCCGTCGCATAAGATCTGCCACAGCGCACAATGTTAAACACTTGTTTAAAAAATGTATTGAAATTAAACAATCCACGATCCAAACTAACCTTACTGGTCAAACCAGAACAAAAATAAAACGACTTCCTCGATACCTATTTGCCGAGGTACACGGCGTCGTTGAAATAGGTATACAGACAATCCACGATTGTATGTCATGGAGATAGACAATGATTTACCAAGCCGAAACCCTACAGGTAAAGGAAATACAAGATGGTATTGCAGAGCTAAGCTTCTGCTCTCCAAAATCCGTCAACAAACTCGACCTAGCGACATTAGAATCGCTAGATAAAGCTCTTGATGCGCTCATTGCCCATCAAGGCCTCAAGGGGTTGTTGCTCACTTCAGATAAAGACGCATTCATTGTAGGCGCAGACATTACCGAGTTTTTAGGTCTGTTTGCTAAAACGGATGCCGAGCTCGACCAATGGCTGCAATTTGCTAATAGCATCTTTAACAAATTAGAAGACTTACCCGTTCCGACCATCTCAGTGATCAAAGGCCACGCTCTTGGTGGCGGTTGTGAATGTGTGCTAGCAACAGACATGCGTATTGGTGACAAAACCACCAGCATCGGCCTACCAGAAACGAAACTGGGAATCATGCCGGGCTTTGGTGGTTGTGTACGCTTACCTCGCGTTATTGGCGCAGACAGCGCAATGGAAATCATAACCCAAGGTAAAGCATGCCGAGCTGATGAAGCATTGAAAATTGGCTTACTCGATGCTGTTGTAGAGACTGATGCTTTATACGAATCAGCACTACAAACTCTTAACTCTGCAATTAATGAGAAACTTGACTGGCAAGCACGCCGAGCACAGAAAACATCGCCTCTAACGCTGAGTAAGCTTGAATCAATGATGAGCTTCACCATGGCGAAGGGTCTGGTGGCACAAAAAGCAGGTCCTCACTACCCTGCCCCAATGACAGCCGTTATCACGATTGAAGAAGGTGCTCGCTTTGCACGTAATGAAGCGTTAGACATTGAACGTAAGCACTTCGTGAAATTGGCTAAATCGGAAGAAGCAAAATCACTCGTTGGCCTATTCCTTAATGATCAATACATCAAAGGCATTGCGAAAAAAGCAGCGAAGTCAGCAAGTAAAGACACGCAACGTGCAGCCGTATTAGGTGCAGGTATCATGGGTGGCGGCATTGCTTACCAATCAGCGCTAAAAGGTGTGCCAGTCTTAATGAAAGACATCGCGCAAGCGTCGCTCGACCTAGGCATGACTGAAGCATCTAAGCTGCTGAATAAACGCTTATCTCGCGATCGCATTGATGGCTTTAAGATGGCGGGTATTTTAGCGTCAATCACACCGAGCTTACATTACGCAGGTATTGAAAACTCTGATGTGATTGTTGAAGCTGTCGTTGAAAACCCGAAAGTAAAAGCAGCAGTTTTGAGTGAAGTTGAGTCCCATGTCGGTGACGACACCGTTATCACCTCAAACACATCGACGATTCCTATCAACCTATTGGCAAAATCACTAAAACGCCCAGAAAACTTCTGTGGTATGCACTTCTTCAACCCAGTGCATCGTATGCCTCTTGTTGAGATCATCCGTGGTGAGCACACCTCTGATGAAACCATCAATCGTGTTGTGGCGTATGCTGCGAAAATGGGCAAATCACCAATTGTCGTTAATGACTGCCCAGGGTTCTTCGTTAACCGCGTATTGTTCCCATACTTTGGCGGCTTCAGCATGCTACTTCGTGATGGTGCTGACTTTACGAAAATCGACAAAGTCATGGAGCGTAAGTTTGGCTGGCCGATGGGACCGGCGTACTTGCTTGACGTAGTCGGCATTGATACCGCGCACCACGCACAAGCTGTGATGGCTGACGGTTTCCCTGAGCGTATGGGTAAACAAGGTCGTGATGCGATTGATGCACTGTTCGAAGCAGACAAATATGGTCAGAAAAATGGTAATGGCTTCTACAGCTACACCATAGATAAAAAAGGTAAGCCGAAGAAAACCTTCTCCGAAGCGATCTTACCGGTACTTGCTGACGTTTGTGCCGATAAGCAGGACTTTGACGATCAGACCATCATTCAACGTATGATGATTCCAATGATCAACGAAGTGGTGCTGTGCCTACAAGAAGGCATCATTGCCACTCCACAAGAAGCGGATATGGCACTGGTTTATGGTCTTGGTTTCCCTCCATTCCGCGGTGGCGTATTCCGCTATCTAGACAGCGTGGGTATTGCTGAATACGTTGAAATGGCAAAACAACACGCCGAGCTAGGTGCGATGTACCAAGTACCGCAAATGCTGATTGATATGGCGGCGAAAGGTGAAAGCTTTTACGGTGCACAACAGCAAGGTTCTATCTAAGGAGGGATTCTAAAATGACTAATCAAACAAGAAATGTTGTCGTAGTCGATTGTCTACGTACTCCAATGGGTCGCTCTAAAGGTGGTGCTTTCCGTCATACACGAGCAGAAGATCTATCTGCGCGCCTAATGAAAGGCATTCTTGCGCGTAACCCACAAGTGAACCCAAGCGAGATTGAAGACATCTACTGGGGCTGTGTACAGCAAACACTAGAGCAAGGCTTTAACGTTGCACGTAATGCCGCGCTACTCGCGGGCCTGCCGATTGAAATTGGCGCCGTGACGGTTAACCGCTTGTGTGGTTCATCAATGCAAGCGCTTCACGACGGTACACGTGCCATCATGACTGGCGATGCTGAAATCTGCCTAATTGGTGGCGTTGAGCACATGGGGCATGTGCCAATGAACCACGGTGTAGACTTTCACCCAGGTATGTCAAAGAACGTAGCAAAAGCTGCGGGCATGATGGGCTTAACGGCTGAAATGCTTGGTAAATTACATGGTATTAGCCGTGAGCAACAAGACGAGTTTGCCGCTCGCTCTCACGCTCGTGCGCACGCAGCAACCGTAGAGGGTCGTTTTAAAAACGAAATTCTACCAATTGAAGGCCACGCAGCAGATGGCACACTGTTCACTCTGGATTACGACGAAGTGATTCGCCCTGAAACATCCGTTGAAGGTCTATCTCAACTTCGCCCAGTGTTCGACCCAGCAAACGGTACAGTAACAGCCGGTACATCATCGGCTCTGTCCGATGGTGCATCAGCGATGTTGATCATGAGCGAAGAGAAAGCCAATGAGCTTGGCTTGAAGATTCGTGCACGCATTAAAGGTATGGCCATTGCGGGCTGCGATCCTTCTATCATGGGTTACGGTCCTGTACCTGCGACGAAAAAAGCGCTCAAGCGTGCCGGTCTTTCAATTGAAGACATGGATGTGGTTGAGCTAAACGAAGCATTTGCCGCGCAGTCTCTGCCGTGTGCTAAAGACTTAGGCCTGCTTGATGTTATGGATGAGAAGGTCAACCTTAACGGTGGTGCGATAGCATTGGGTCATCCACTAGGCTGTTCTGGTTCACGTATCTCAACAACGTTGATCAACCTAATGGAAGCGAAAGACGCGAAATACGGTCTGGCCACCATGTGTATCGGTTTGGGTCAGGGCATTGCGACAGTATTTGAACGACCATAACAGTTCAAGACGTTGTTGTAGTGATCGAGCCAACAATCATAAGCAAATGAACTAGTACTAAAATTTTTAGTATTACACTTAAGGGCGACAATTGATGTCGCCCTTTGTTTTACATCAAACATGCATGAAGAGCATACATTAAATGCTCAAGTTTCATTTTATTCATAGACAAAGAAGACATACACTTAGACCAGTTGATATCTTGCTGCATGTGACCCAGAGTCATGCTACCGCACAATCGGAGAACCTTATGTTTAATGCTCTAGTTCTAAATCAAGAAGACAAACGTACTATCGCTAACATCGAGCAAATCGATGAAACACAACTGCCTGAAGGCGACGTTCTGATTGACGTTGATTACTCATCGTTAAACTACAAAGACGGTCTTGCGATCACAGGTAAAGGTAAAATCATCCGTAACTTCCCGATGGTGCCAGGTATTGACCTAGCAGGTACGGTAGTAAGCTCAGAAGACGACCGCTACCAAGCTGGTGACAAAGTTGTCCTTACTGGCTGGGGCGTGGGTGAAAACCACTGGGGTGGTATGTCTCAGCGTGCTCGTCTAAAAGCGGATTGGCTAGTACCACTACCAAAAGGTCTAGACAGCAAGAAAGCAATGATGGTTGGTACTGCTGGCTTCACTGGTATGCTGTGTGTTCAAGCACTGCTTGATGCAGGCATCAAACCTGAAAATGGCGAAATCCTAGTAACTGGCGCAAGTGGCGGTGTAGGCTCAGTCGCAGTAACGCTTCTAGCACAGCTTGGCTACAAAGTTGCTGCAGTGACAGGTCGTGTAGAAAAAAATGGCCCGCTACTTGAAAAACTAGGTGCTAGCCGCATCATCGACCGTACTGAATTTGAAGAACTAGCACGTCCACTTGAAAAGCAAGTATGGGCAGGTGCGGTTGATACTGTAGGCAGCAAAGTACTGGCTAAAGTATTGGCGCAAATGGATTACAACAGTGCAGTTGCAGCTTGTGGTCTTGCTGGTGGTTTTGATCTACCAACCACAGTGATGCCGTTCATCCTACGTAATGTTCGCCTACAAGGTGTGGACTCAGTAATGTGCCCAACAGAGAAACGTATCGCTGCATGGGAAAAGCTGGTCGAGCTACTACCAGACAGCTACTTCGAGCAAGCGTGTACTGAAGTTGCTCTTGCTGAAGCACCGAAATATGCAGAAGACATCACCAACGGTCAAGTAACGGGTCGTGTGGTTATCAAGCTATAAACACTGACTCAGTGTAAACAGACGAAGAGCCGGCTTTGCTGGCTCTTTTTTGTTAGCAGTTCAGTCCCATATCTTCGATACGTTTAGCTATCAGACGGCTACACTCTTCACGCACAATCGTTCTTAACCATTCTTGAGCGGGAGAATGCTCGCAACGCGCATGCCAAATCATCGAGTATTCAAACGGCGTGAATTGGAATGGTAACGGTTTCACCACTAAGTCATAACGCTCGGCAACCAGATACGCCAAGTCCGCTGGCACTGTGATGATAATTGGCAAGGTATCCATGATCGCCAATGCGGCTTCTAAATGATAAGCCCGCAGAACCATTTTACGCTTAGGTTTCTCCATCAAAGCTTGTTCGATCAGTGCCTTAACACCATCACTGATGGCGATCATGGCATGTGGATGACTCAGATAATCATCCAAGCTCATTTCTTTATCCGCTAATGGATGCTGTTTTGAAAGCATACACAGCACCCCCACTCGCCCCAACACTTCACTGCGTAGAGGCTCCACCGGGCCTGTCGGGCGACAAATCGCTAAGTCTGCACCTTCATAAGTGAGCTGATCTGATAAACGGTCGTGTTGCAGTGGTAAGAAGTTGAAAGACACGTTTGGCGCTTCTTGGTAAATTCTCGGCAAAGCGAACGGTAAGATTGTTTGCATGGCATAGTCGGTGGTCACGATGTTGAAAGTCTGCACGCATTGCAATGGGTCAAACTCAACCGGAGATAACAACTGACGTAAAGACTCTAATGGTTCGCCCAATGAGCGATCGATCTCTAACGCTTTCTGAGTTGGGATCAAATGCTGTCCCTGACGAGTAAACAGCGGGTCTCCCAACAAGTCACGTAGACGACCAAGCACACGACTCATTGCCGATTGACTCAAGTTCAGACGTGTTGCCGCCTTACTGACACTGTTTTCTTCTATCAGTACTCGCAACGCAACCAGTAAATTTAAATCTCGGCGATAGATGTCTTCCAGTTCCACGAATTAGCCACTTATTTTGTATGTGTTTGGGTAAATTGTACTCTTTAGGCAAAAAAAATCCCGCCTTTCAGCGGGGAAGCCCAAGAAAAATGGGGATAGTGTCGGAATGAAGTGTCGGTAAAAAATAGGTGAGCGTTATTAAAAGCATTCTGATCCAAGCAAGAAGCGCTAATTTTCTTGCTCAGATGCGCCAGACCATCTGCGCATCTCGATCCAAATCCCAATAATAGTGGCAACCATGCCTACTAGAGGCGTCAAAGAGGTGTCAGCTGGCGTCCTGAGTACCAATGCACAAAACGAGATAAAACACAGCACTGAGTAAATCGTAAGTCTGTCTAACGCTGTTAACATTGCCTCTCCCTTGCCAGTTGTTACCAAATTGTTAATTTAAGGTAAAACAAAAAATTCGGTTTGCCAAGTGGTTATTGAATATTTTTTCAACGAAAGTAAAATTCAACGCTCAGTTAGTTACGAGAATCACACTATGAGCTTTAATCCTGAACTGGCAAACAAGACATTAGAGGCGGAAGGACTGCGCTGCCCAGAGCCAGTGATGATGGTCAGGAAGACAATTCGCAACATGCAAGATGGTGAGATTTTGCTGGTCAAAGCAGACGATCCATCCACAACTCGAGACATTCCGAGTTTCTGCCGCTTTATGGACCACCAATTAGTTGCGGCACAAACGGAGCAAGTTCCGTATCAGTACCTGATCAAGAAAGGATTGGAATAATCTGGTCGAACTAAAAACGGCAGCCAATATTGGCTGCCGTTTGTTTATTCATCGTATTCGAGTGTGCGAACTTCTGATTGGAGCTTGTTAAGTTGTTTCTTCATTGCCCGCATCTCTTCATGCATAGGAATGATGTGAGCGACACGAATCCACGCTTCTACTGTCAATCCAGTAAGAACGAACGATCCTGCTACAATCGGTAACCACATATCAGTTAGCACCATCGCTAGTAAACACAGCGCTAAACCAAAAGTGAATAAATAACTCTGACTCTTCGGGGACATCCCCATGTAACGTGTAAGCATAAACTTGCCCTCTCGCTATCATTCACACCATTAAACTACCATGACAAGTATGACACTTATATGTCATCCGTCACGCAACGGAACGATTTAGAGTCAGAGTTTGAACTCGCGCAGCACGCCACTAATGATTGATAACTCACATCATTTCACGTGCAAAAAATCAGAACAGTGCAGCCCCTATTGCCAGAGCAATAAACAAAAATGCGGTGATTTTACGGATCAGCCCTAAAGGCATCTTGTCGGCCGACAATTTACCAATCAGGACCACAGGAACATTCGCCAGCAGCATACCGATTGTGGTACCGATAATCACCAAACTTAACGCATCCGCGTATTGCGCCCCTAAGATGGAAGTGGCGATCTGAGTTTTATCGCCTATCTCCGCAACGAAGAACGCGATAAAGCTGGCAATAAATGGGCCTCGATTAGAAATCTGTTCGTCATCATCCAGTTTGTCCGGGATCAGAACCCAAGCCGCCATCGCGACAAAACTGACCACCAGCACCCACTTTAAAATCTCAGGTGATAGATAGTCTGCGACAACCACACCTAACCATGCAGCCAAAGCGTGGTTGGCAATAGTTGCCAAAAAGATTGCTGCAATAATTGGGATTGGTTTTCGGTAACGACTTGCGAGTAATAGAGATAGCAATTGGGTCTTATCGCCAATTTCTGCTAACGCTACAGTAGTAATTGAAATAGCTAAAACGCTCACGACATGCTCATTGGGGCAGGGATTATTATTTTTAACCGAAGACAAACCTCACGCCCCTACCCCGGTTCGTGATGATTTGTCTAAGGTCTTGCTAAACTTGAAAGGCTTCAAGTCTCGAACGCCATGGTGATTTTGCACCAATTATGTTGACGGACGAACCAGATGAAACAGAAACTTCATCAGGTAAGCTACTCCCCAAAGACAGGCGCAATTCTAGCCACCTTTGTTGCGCTTCTCAAGAGCCAAAGCAGGCAAAAACTCCCTTTTAGGAAAAATACAGCAGATAACGCGGTAAAAATTCATTAAAGGAGAAAATCGCCCACGAATTAATCAAGATTAGCTCTACTCCCATGCTCAATATCTGGTTATACTAGATTGTTAATTTATTCAACCGTAATTACTCTTTATCGCCGTTGTTAGAGTTGAAAAACTCGGCATAGATGACGAATTAACGAGTAACAAGAGAATCGCGCGAACCTGACTTATGCAAAAATACGATATCAAAACCTTCCAGGGAATGATCCTCGCGCTGCAGGATTATTGGGCTCAAAATGGTTGTACCATTGTTCAACCGCTAGATATGGAAGTGGGTGCGGGTACCTCTCACCCAATGACCTGTCTACGAGCGCTTGGCCCAGAGCCAATGTCGACAGCTTACGTACAACCTTCACGTCGTCCTACTGATGGCCGTTACGGTGAAAACCCTAACCGTCTTCAGCACTACTACCAATTCCAAGTAGCGCTAAAACCATCGCCTGACAATATTCAAGAGTTGTACCTTGGCTCCCTTGAAGTTCTTGGTATTGACCCTCTTGTACACGACATCCGTTTCGTAGAAGACAACTGGGAAAACCCAACACTAGGCGCATGGGGTCTAGGCTGGGAAGTTTGGCTAAACGGCATGGAAGTGACTCAGTTTACTTACTTCCAGCAAGTTGGCGGTCTTGAGTGTAAGCCAGTTACTGGTGAGATCACTTACGGTATCGAACGTCTAGCAATGTACATCCAAGAAGTAGACTCTGTTTACGACCTAGTTTGGAACATCGCACCAGACGGCAGCAAAGTGACTTACGGTGACATCTTCCACCAAAATGAAGTAGAGCAATCGACTTACAACTTCGAGCACGCAGACGTGGAATTCCTATTTGGTTTCTTCGAACAGTGCGAGAAAGAGTGTAAAGAGCTGCTTGAGCTTGAAAAGCCACTGCCACTACCTGCTTACGAGCGCATTCTAAAAGCTGGTCACGCATTCAACCTACTAGACGCACGTAAAGCGATCTCAGTAACTGAACGCCAACGTTACATCCTACGCATCCGCAACCTGACTAAAGCAGTTGCAGAAGCATACTACGCATCGCGTGAAGCTCTAGGCTTCCCAATGTGTAAGAAAGAACAAGCGCAAGGGGTAGAGTAACATGGCAAAAGAATTTCTAATCGAGCTAGGTACAGAAGAGCTACCACCAACGCAACTTCGCACTCTAGCTGAAGCATTCGCAGCAAACTTCGAAGCAGAACTAAAAGGCGCTGAGCTTGCTCACGAAGGCGTTAAATGGTTCGCGGCACCTCGTCGTCTTGCACTTAAAGTCGCAGCACTAGCAGACAGCCAGTCTGACAAAGTTGTTGAAAAACGTGGTCCTGCGGTTTCTGCAGCGTTTGACGCGGAAGGCAACCCAACAAAAGCGGCTCAAGGCTGGGCACGCGGTTGTGGCATCACGGTTGACCAAGCAGAGCGCATGGTTACAGACAAAGGTGAATGGCTACTGTTCAAACAAGAAGTGAAAGGTCAGCCAACGTCTGAGATCGTAGTTGAACTTGCAGCGAAAGCACTAGCAAACCTACCTATCGCAAAACCAATGCGCTGGGGTAACAAAACGACTCAATTTATCCGTCCAGTTAAGACGCTAACCATGCTAATGGGCAGCGACCTAATCGAAGGCGAGATCCTTGGTGTCGCTTCTGATCGCACTATCCGTGGTCACCGCTTCATGGGTGAGCAAGAGTTCACTATCGATTCTGCTGAACAATACCCTGCGATCCTAGAAGAGCGCGGTAAAGTAATGGCAGATTACGAAGCGCGTAAAGCAATCATCCTAGCTGACGCACAAAAAGCAGCAGCAGCGGTTGGCGGTATCGCTGACCTAGAAGATGACCTAGTAGAAGAAGTAACGTCTCTGGTTGAATGGCCAGTAGTACTAACAGCGAAGTTCGAAGAAGAGTTCCTAAAAGTGCCTTCTGAAGCGTTGGTTTACACCATGAAAGGTGACCAGAAGTACTTCCCTGTTTATGACGAAAACAAGAAGCTACTACCTAACTTCATCTTCGTATCGAACATCGAATCAAAAGAGCCTCGTTACGTAATCGAAGGTAACGAGAAAGTAGTTCGCCCTCGTCTTGCTGACGCAGAGTTCTTCTTCAACACAGACCGTAAGCGTCCGCTTATCGACCGTCTGCCTGAACTAGAGCAAGCGATCTTCCAAAAGCAACTGGGTACGATCAAAGACAAAACAGACCGCATCACAGAGCTTGCTGGCTACATTGCTGAGCAAATCGGTGCTGACGTTGAGAAATCAAAGCGTGCTGGTCTACTAGCAAAATGTGACCTAATGACCTCAATGGTATTCGAATTCACGGATACTCAAGGTGTGATGGGTATGCACTACGCTCGCCACGACGGTGAAGCAGAAGAAGTTGCAGTAGCACTGAACGAGCAATACATGCCTCGTTTCGCAGGTGATGAACTGCCATCAAACGGTGTTTCAACTGCAGTTGCAATGGCAGACAAGCTAGACACTATCGTAGGTATCTTCGGTATTGGTCAAGCGCCTAAAGGCAGCGACCCATTCGCACTACGCCGCGCATCTCTAGGTGTACTACGTATCATCGTTGAATACGGCTACAACCTAGATCTTGTTGACCTAGTAGCGAAAGCGAAGTCACTATTTGGCGACCGCCTAACCAACGACAACGTTGAACAAGACGTTATCGAGTTCATGCTTGGTCGTTTCCGTGCTTGGTACCAAGACGAAGGCTTCAGCGTAGACATCATTCAAGCGGTTCTAGCGCGTCGTCCTACAAAACCAGCAGACTTTGACCAACGAGTTAAAGCGGTTTCTCACTTCCGTGAGCTAGAAGCGGCAGAGTCTCTAGCAGCAGCGAACAAACGTGTAGGTAACATCCTAGCGAAATTCGACGGCGAACTAGCAGCAGACATCGACCTAGCACTTCTACAAGAAGACGCAGAGAAAGCACTAGCAGAAAGCGTTGAAGTAATGACAGAAGCGCTAGAGCCAGCATTTGCTACTGGTAACTACCAAGAAGCCCTAAGCAAGCTAGCTGACCTACGTGAACCAGTTGATGCGTTCTTCGATAACGTAATGGTAATGGCAGACGACGAAGCACTTAAGAAGAACCGTCTGACACTACTGAACAACCTGCGTAACCTGTTCCTACAGATCGCAGACATTTCTTTGCTTCAAAAGTAATTCATTACTCTTCGAAGTGATTAAGAAATAAGTAAAAGGGAAGCAGATGCTTCCCTTTTTTGTTGCCTTCAAACCGATGAAGGTGACGCTTATTATTCATTTTGTGAACAAGACTAAAATTTGTAGGGTGAGACGCGTTTAACTTGTTGGTGTAGAGCTCGGATTGTAGAGGCACAGTTTTGCTATAACTGGACTGTTTATTCGGGGGAAGGACACAATGAAAAAAACAATTCTCGCACTCTCTATCGGTCTACTGAGCGCCTGCAGCCAGATTCCAGAAAATGCCATCGTATTAAGCGTTGGTGATGACACCGCTGTTTTTGAAGAAAACTCACAAGGCTTACTTGTCGCCGAGCAAAAACTCGAAAAAGGCAGTTACACCTTTACCATTGCTGACAGCAAGCAAAGCTGTGGCAGTAGCTTTGCCCTAGCAGAAGAAGGTCGCATCAAGTTCAATCGTCCATTAAAAATGGATAACTGCGCCACTGATGTACAAATGCCACTGCGCATCTTCAAAGCCAATACCTATCAATTTACGCTCAATCCAACCACCAATGAGCTAACTGTAAAAATCAAACCAAAACAGAGTCAGGACATCACCTACTCTTGCCCTGTCGCAACTGACGCGCCAAAAACCATCAATGTTGCTCAAACCTTTAATGATGGCACTGTCGTTCGCGATGCCTTAACCGGACAAGAAACCACAGTCGCCAATGGCAGCGTCACCATGCAGCCGAGTCCTATGAGCCAAGGTCTATTGCTGCTAGAAGAAGTTGAACAGCAAGCCGACAAACCGTTCAGTTGGGACAATGCGACGGTGTACTTCGTCATGACCGACCGCTTCTACAATGGCAACCCAGACAACGACAACAGCTACGGTCGCAGCAAAGACGGAAAATATGAGATTGGTACCTTCCACGGTGGTGACTTATCGGGTCTAACGAAAAAACTCGATTACATCGAATCACTTGGTGTCAATGCTATCTGGATAACCTCACCACTGGAACAAATCCACGGCTGGGTTGGCGGCGGCGATAAAGGCGACTTTAAGCACTACGGCTACCACGGCTACTATCACCAAGATTGGACCAAGCTTGATGCCAACATGGGTACCGAAGATGAACTCAGAACCTTCGTCGATACTGCCCATAAGAAAGGTATCCGCGTGATTTGGGATGTGGTCATGAACCACACAGGTTATGCGACACTAGCAGACATGCAGGAATTCGGATTTGGTCAACTTTACCTTGATGACCAAGAAGCCAAACAAGTACTTGGTGAAAAATGGACCGACTGGCAACCAAAATCAGGACAAAGCTGGCACAGCTTTAACGACTACATCAAATACGGTGATAGCGAAGCGTGGGAAAAATGGTGGGGCAAAGATTGGATTCGCACCGACATTGGCGATTACGATGCGCCGGGCTACAACGACATCACCATGTCTTTGAACTACCTACCGGATCTCAAAACCGAATCGACGCAGAAAACCGGACTACCAAACTTCTTCCGCAATAAATACACCAATGCGCAAGATGAACTGCAAACCCCGCGTGAGCATCTGATTACGTGGTTATCCGACTGGGTACGTGATTACGGCATTGATGGCTTCCGCGTCGATACCGCCAAACACGTTGAGATGGAAGCGTGGGCAGAGCTCAAAGCAAGTACCACTCAAGCCCTCGCCGAATGGAAACAAAACCACCCCGACAAAGCACTAGACGATCTGCCATTTTGGATGACCGGCGAAGTGTGGGCACACAGCGTGGTGAAGAGCCCGTATTTCGATAACGGCTTCGATTCGATCATCAACTTCGAGTTCCAATCTGACGTGGCTCCAAAAGCGCTAAAGTGTTTCGCTCAACTTGATAATGATTACCGCCGCTATGCAGAACGTATTAACTCCGATCCTGAGTTCAACGTGTTGAGTTACCTGTCTTCGCACGATACTCAACTGTTTTGGTCGGCACGCAGCCGCAGCTTTGATGACCAAGCTCGCGCCGCCAATGCGTTAATGCTGGCACCGGGTGCAGTACAAATCTACTATGGCGATGAGATAGCTCGTGATTTTGGCATTACTGGTTCAGACGCCCACCAAGGCACACGCTCAGATATGCCATGGGATAAGATTCATGGCGAGCGTGAGGATCTACTGCAACATTGGCAAAAGTTGGGCGAATTCCGTAAACGCCACCCAGCAGTTGCTCAAGGTAAGCACATCACTCGCAACCAAGAAGGTTACTACGCATTCGAACGCCAATACCAAGACGACAAGGTGCTGATTGTTTACACCGGTGAGTAAATCACACTCTCTCCACCAGCAAGGGAAGCATAAGCTTCCCTTTTTTATTGTTCTTTTTGCCCTTTTGTCTCGTTCCTCTGGTCTGATGACGCACTTTTTTCTTTTTCGGCTTAATTCACACTTTGCGTTAATTACACATTGAGGTAAGGTCAAGGATTACTCGATAAGCCGATAAAACATCGGCATAAACATACACAAAGCAATCACAATGAATTAGGTATAAGTCAGCATGCAGTTCTCAAAGTTTGGTGAAAAATTTAATCAGTATTCAGGTATTACGCAGTTAATGGACGATTTGAATGATGGTCTGCGCACACCAGGTGCCATCATGCTCGGTGGAGGTAATCCTGCCGCCATTCCTGCCATGCTCGATTACTTTCACCAAGCCAGTGAGGAAATGCTCGCCAGTGGGGAGCTCGTCGCCGCCCTCGCCAACTACGATGGCCCGCAGGGTAAAGACGCGTTCGTCAAAGCGCTAGCTCAGTTATTCCGTGAAACTTACGGCTGGGATATTTCCGAAAAGAACATCAGCCTAACTAACGGTAGCCAGAGTGGCTTTTTCTACTTGTTCAACTTGTTGGCAGGTAAACAGCCAGACGGTTCGCACAAGAAAGTGCTACTGCCTATCGCACCTGAATACATCGGTTATGGTGATGCTGGCATTGATAAAGATATCTTTATCTCTTACCACCCAGAAATCGAGCTGTTAGATAACGGTCTGTTTAAATACCACGTCGATTTTGAGCAGCTAACCGTCGACGACTCTGTTGCGGCAATCTGTGCATCTCGTCCAACCAACCCAACGGGTAATGTACTGACAGACGAAGAAGTACGTAAGCTGGACAAGCTAGCACGTGAGAACAACATCCCGCTGATCATCGATAACGCCTACGGTCTACCTTTCCCGAACATCATCTTTGAAGATGTCGAACCGTTCTGGAATGAAAACACCATCCTATGCATGAGCCTATCTAAACTTGGCTTGCCGGGCGTGCGTTGTGGCATTGTGATTGCGAGTGAAGAAATCACTCAAGCGTTAACCAATATGAACGGCATCATCAGCCTAGCGCCGGGCAGTGTTGGTCCAGCGCTGGCAAACCATATAATTGGCAAAGGCGATCTTCTTAAACTGAGTTCAGAGGTGATTAAGCCGTTCTACAAGCAAAAATCACAACGTGCGGTTGAACTGCTCCAACAAGCAATTACCGATGAGCGATTCCGCATCCACAAGCCGGAAGGCGCTATCTTCTTGTGGTTATGGTTTGATGAACTGCCAATCACAACAATGGAACTGTACCAACGCTTGAAAGCGCGTGGCGTATTGATTGTCCCTGGTGAATATTTCTTTATTGGTCAGCAAGACGAGTGGGATCACGCGCACCAATGCCTGCGTATGAACTACGTTCAAGATGATGAGATGATGCAAAAAGGCATTGCGATTATCGCTGAAGAAGTGGAAAAGGCTTACCGCGAAGGTAAATAGACGGATTGAACTCAGCCGTTCTTCTCTTTGAAATTACGGCTTTAAAATAGCGGATTTGAAAACCCCCAAACTAAAAAGAGCGCCCATATGGCGCTCTTTCTCATTCTATAACCGGGTGGTTAACTGATTAGTTGTTCTCAATCAGGTTGTTGCCACCGATAGCAATCTTACGTGGTTGCATGGCTTCAGGGATTTCACGAACTAAATCGATATGAAGCAGACCGTTTTCCATTGATGCACCCACGACTTTTACGTAATCCGCTAGCTGGAATTTACGTTCAAAATCACGTTCTGCAATACCTTGGTAAACGTAGTTTTTGCCTTCTTCTGCTTTACGTTCGCCCTTCACAATCAACATGTTTTCGTTTTGAGTCAGATCGAGCTGTTCTTCAGCAAAGCCAGCAACGGCCATAGTAATACGGTAGTTGTGCTCGTCTTTTTGCTCAATGTTGTATGGAGGGTAACCGCCAGAAGTATTTTTCGCTGTATTCGCTTCCATCAGGTTTAGCAGACGATCAAAGCCAATTGCATTACGGTATAGTGGCGAGAAATCTACATTACGCATAAATCTATCCTCTTAATTAAGCAATAGTCTTAGTTCAGATGAGTTTCATCCTACTGGCGTGTTTATGCAAAAACCAACGCCGAACTAAGAGATTCTTATCATTCCACTGGCCTTGGTTTGGCTCGGAGACATGATATTGAATCTAAAGGTTTAAGTTGTGTGCTAAAACGCCATATCCTCTTCTGAGCGATCTCGTTTTAGCGATTTCAGAGGGCTGGTCTTCTAGTCTCTAGCAAGCCAGTCACCCTCTTCACAACTAGATATAAGGTCGTCAAAAATGACTTTCAAGGGAAAAAATAAAAAATTTTTAAAGCATCCACTATCCCCTTGAACAGCTTAGTTCCTCATCACTTCGCGATCAGTGATAAAAAGCCCGCCGTTCTGGAGGGCTCAATCTACACTTTACTTGCGGGAGGATTTACGCGCTTTTACAACGCCCTTTTCTGCCGCCTTTTCCTGCTTTAATTTACGCTTTTCTTTTAGACTCAACTGCGGTTGTTTCTTTTCTTTCTTACTCATGACTTCACCTCTATTTATTGGCACAACAGACAACCACACAGCATTTTCTGCGCTGGAGGCTGCGATTGATGAACAATTTCAGTAATCACAAAGCAGCGTCGCTGATTAAAAATTTCCACTTCAAGCGCATCATTTTTAGCTCGACCTAATAGTCGAGACCCCAAATAAGAATCGACCGCGAGCATACCTGTCATGGGTTGCCCCTTGCGCGAGCTGACCAATGTCATGCGATATTGATAGGCGCGTTCAACATCCACTAAGCGAACCGTGTCCCCAACCGCAATACGAGCTCGGTTACGGCAATGGGCTTGTTGCTCGCAGGTTTCAAATAGCGATAACAACCTTAGTGGTGATTGATAGGTTAAAAAGCGACTGGTTAACCACCAAGTTCGCAGCGCCAAGCAGTACGCTGAGAACCAGCGTTCAAACATGATTATTTCCTTCTTAATGCCTTGTCTTACAAATAAATTCAGTGCATTGAACCGGAAGTGCATCACTTCCGGCTTAGTTCAGGAAAGTCATCACCATTTTCTTAGTCTCCTTAATCATCAGCTCTTCAGCACTATAGCGAGCAGAAAAAAGAAAGCAAAAGCGCTCAAGCGAACAAAATGGCGAGAAAAAAAGAAAACAGATATAAAATGGCAGGCTTGATCGGGTTGTTGGCAGTTAGTACCAGAAAAACATCCGCTTTAGCAGAAAGTGGCGATTTTAGCTGGTGGTACAACAAAAAAAGCAGCGATTTCTCGCTGCTTTTTACTATCACGAACAGTGTCGTTATACGTCTAGGTTCGCTACTTTCAGTGCGTTCTCTTCGATGAAGTTACGACGAGGTTCTACTTGGTCACCCATTAGCGTAGTGAACAGTTGATCTGCGCCTACCGCATCTTCAATCGTTACCTGCATCATACGACGAGTTTCTGGGTCCATGGTGGTTTCCCAAAGTTGGTCTGGGTTCATCTCACCTAGACCTTTGTAGCGCTGACGGCTTAAGCCACGCATTGACTCTTTCACTAACCAGTCAAGCGCTTCTGCAAAGTTTGCCACTGGCATAGTACGCTCACCACGTTTGATGTACGCGCCTTCTTCCAGAAGTCCATCAAGTGCTTCTGATAGATCAGCCAACTTGCCGTACTCTTTCGAGTTTAGGAAGTCGATGCTAATTGCATGTTCGTGCGTCACTCCGTGAGTACGAACCACAATCTTAGGCAAGTTTAAGCCTAGCTCTTCGTGCTGCTCAACTTCGTAGCTGTACTGGCTTGCACCCACTTCTTTCGCATTCAGCTGCTCAATAAGCTGCTTCGTCCACGCTTCCACAACTGATGCGTCATGGCATTGCTCTGGCGTTAGACGAGGAGTGTAAATCAACTCGTTTACCAAAGCACTTGGGTAGCGACGGCTCATACGTTCCGCCAGTTTAATACCCGCATTGTACTGTTGAACAAGCTTCTCTAGTGCTTCACCAGCCAGTGCAGGTGCTTCTGCGTTTACGTGTAGCGATGCATTATCCAGAGCTAATGATACTTGGTATTGGTTCATCGCTTCTTCATCTTTGATGTACTGCTCTTGTTTGCCTTTTTTCACTTTGTATAGTGGTGGCTGAGCGATGTAGACATAACCACGCTCGATAAGCTCTGGCATTTGACGGTAGAAGAAGGTCAACAGTAGCGTACGGATGTGCGAACCATCGACATCGGCATCGGTCATGATGATGATGTTGTGGTAACGAAGCTTGTCCGGGTTGTACTCGTCACGACCGATACCACAACCTAGTGCGGTGATCAGTGTTGCTACTTCTTGAGAAGATAGCATCTTGTCGAAACGTGCTTTTTCTACGTTAAGAATCTTACCTTTTAGCGGTAGGATCGCTTGGTTCTTACGGTTACGGCCTTGTTTTGCGGAGCCGCCTGCCGAATCACCCTCCACTATGTATAGTTCAGAGAGTGCCGGATCTTTTTCCTGACAGTCTGCAAGTTTACCTGGAAGGCCAGCTAGGTCTAGTGCACCTTTACGGCGCGTCATTTCACGAGCTTTACGCGCTGCTTCACGAGCACGTGCTGCATCGATGATTTTCGAACAAACCATCTTCGCTTCTGTCGGGTTCTCAATCAGGAACTCAGACAGTTTTTCACCCATTGCAGACTCAACAGCTGATTTCACTTCAGAAGAAACCAGTTTGTCTTTTGTTTGGCTTGAGAACTTAGGATCAGGCACTTTCACCGAAACAACCGCAGTTAGACCTTCACGCGCATCGTCGCCTGAAGTCGCTGTTTTCGCTTTCTTCGAGAAACCTTCTTTATCCATAAAGCTGTTCAATGTACGTGTTAGCGCAGCACGGAAACCAGCAAGGTGAGTACCACCATCACGCTGTGGGATATTGTTGGTAAAGCAGAAGATATTCTCTTGGAAACCATCGTTCCATTGCATCGCCACTTCAACTGAAATGCCGTCTTCACGCTCAGAATTAAAGTGGAAGATTTTTTCGATGATTGGCGTTTTGTTGGTGTTTAGGTGATCAACGAACGCTTGAATACCACCTTCATACATGAAGTGATCATGTTTGTCCGCTTCACGTTCATCAACCAATTTGATCGACACACCAGAGTTCAGGAATGACAGTTCACGCAGGCGTTTCGCCAGAATGTCATAGTGGAACTCAGTGTTAGAGAACGTCTCGGCACTTGGCCAGAAACGAATTTGTGTACCGGTTTTATCCGTATCACCCACAACGGCTAGTGGCGCTTGAGGCTCACCATGGCGGTAGGTTTGCGTATGGATATGACCACCACGATGAATCGTTAGCTCAACTTTCTCTGATAGTGCGTTTACTACTGAAACACCTACCCCGTGAAGACCACCCGATACTTTGTATGAGTTATCGTCGAACTTACCACCCGCGTGAAGAACCGTCATGATTACTTCTGCTGCAGAGACATTTTCCTCAGAGTGGATTTCTGTTGGAATGCCACGACCATCATCGCTAACGGAAACCGAGTTATCCTCATGAATTGTCACAACGATGTCTTTACAGTGACCTGCCAACGCTTCATCAATTGAGTTATCCACCACCTCGAAAACCATGTGGTGAAGGCCGGTGCCGTCGTCCGTATCGCCGATGTACATTCCTGGACGCTTACGTACCGCATCCAGACCCTTCAGTACCTTAATACTCGATGAATCGTAATTTTCAGACATGAGTTTCTCTCTTCTAGTTTGACTCTATCCTGCCATGTTCCACATGAAACAATTTACCGTTATCGTCCAACATATCGGCGATTTGGCTTTCAGTGATAGAGCTTACAAATACTTGTGCGCCCGTCTCTTTTAAGCAGTCAGCAAGACGCTTGCGACGTTGGCTATCTAATTCCGACGCGAAGTCATCAATTAGGTAAATGCATTGTTTACCGGCCATCTCTGTCAGGTGTTGCCCTTGCGCTACACGCAATGCACACACCATGAGTTTTAATTGACCGCGTGACAGAACATCTTCAACGGGCGTTCCGTTCACTTTAATGCGCAAATCAGCTTTGTTTGGGCCACTAAAGGTGTATCCCAATGCCTGATCACGCTCAAAATTCTTTTCTAGTATCTCGTGGTATGGAGTGTCTTTATCCCAGCCACGATAATACTTCAATTGGATCTCAAATTCTGGCAAAAATGTCTGACAGATAGTTTCTGCGACAGTTTTCATCTGCTCGATGTAACTTGCTCGCCATTGGCTGATGTTTTCAGCCAATCCTGCCATTTCCTGATCCCAATAACTGAGCTCACGATAACTATTGGCGGTTTTCAACAACGCGTTGCGCTGCTTGTTCAGGCGCTTGAACCTTCCCCATGCTTGATAAAAAGCGGGCTCGGTATGAAACACGCCCCAATCAATAAACGCACGACGATGTTTAGGGCCATCTGTCAGTAAATCAAACCCTTCTGGGTGTATCAACTGCAGAGGCAGAACTTGTGCCAACTGCGCTAATTTTTGTCCAGATTGACCGCCTATTTTAACCTCTGTTGAGCCATCACGCTGCTTATTAATGCCGATAGGTAGCTCAAATTGATCCGAGTTCAAAAAACGACCATGAACAAACAGTTCGTCACACTCATTTTGTATCACTCGTCCGGTGAGAGAGCTCTTGAATGAGCGGCCATGCCCGAGCAGATAAACCGCTTCTAAGACACTGGTTTTACCGCTGCCGTTCGGCCCGATAAGAAAGTTAAAGCCTGCTGATAACTCAATATCACAGGCTTTAATGTTTCGAAACTGCTGAATGATGAGGCGAGAAAGTGGCATTCAGATGGCTTATAGACGAATTGGCATCACCACGTACATGGCACTGTCGTCGTCTGCGTTTTCAATCAACGCACTTGCGTTCGCATCTGACATCGACACACGCACGTTATCGCAACGCAGTGTATTAAGCACATCAAGCACGTAGCTAACGTTGAAGCCGATCTCGATAGCGTCACCTTCAAAGGTCACGTCTAGCATTTCTTCTGCTTCTTCTTGCTCTGGGTTATTGGCAGTAATGCGCATTTCAGTATCAGCCAGATTCACACGCACGCCACGGAATTTTTCGTTGGAAAGAATCGCAGCACGAGAGAAGGCTTGGCGCAACTCGTCACAACTTGCTATTAGGGTCTTATTGGTGCTCTGAGGCAATACACGGCGGTAATCAGGGAAACGACCATCAACCAACTTAGAGGTAAAAGTAAAGTTATTCACCTCAGCACGAACATTGGAGCTACCGATCTGAAGTACTACGGGCTGCTCTGGCGCATCCATCAACTTTACTAATTCTTGCACACCTTTGCGTGGCACGATGATTTGCTTCTGCGCAAAGTCCGCACCTAGCTGAGTTTGCGATACCGCCATACGGTGGCCGTCCGTCGCCACGCTGCGTAGCGTGGTGCCGTCAATTTCAAACAACATGCCGTTGAGGTAGTAACGAACGTCTTGATTCGCCATCGAGAACTGAGTTTTGTCGATCAGCGTACGTAAATCAGCTTGGCTCAGTGATACTTCCACTTCGCTTTGCCAGTCTTCAATATTAGGGAAATCGTTCGCAGGAAGCGTTGCCAATGAGAAACGGCTGCGACCAGAGCGAACTTGTACGCGATCACCTTCTAATACAAATGTGATGATCGCATCGTCCGGTAAACCACGGCAGATATCGAGAAACTTACGCGAAGGAACGGTAATGCTGCCCGCTTCAAAATCACCTTCTAGCATCACTTTGCTTACTAACTCTACTTCAAGATCGGTTGCCGTCATCGACAATACGTTCTCTTCTACTTTAAGAAGTAGGTTACCCAGGATTGGCAGAGTTGGTCGGCCACCTAAAGCGCCCGAAACCTGCTGTAGCGGTTTGATTAAATGACTACGTTCAATGGTAAATTTCATGCTTGGCTCTTTACGCTGTCAGCTCAATAAATGATTTGCTTAGAATACCGTTATTCTAACCGATTACGAAGACAGGGTGCGAATCAAGTTAGAGTAATCTTCTTTAATGTCGTGGCTCTCTTCACGCAGCTGCTCAATCTTGCGACAAGCATGAAGTACGGTCGTATGATCGCGGCCCCCAAACGCATCGCCAATTTCAGGCAAGCTATGGTTGGTTAGTTCTTTTGCTAACGCCATAGCCAGCTGACGAGGACGCGCTACAGAACGAGAACGACGCTTAGACAGCAAGTCCGCCACTTTAATCTTGTAGTATTCCGCCACGGTCTTTTGAATGTTATCGATCGTCACCAGCTTCTCTTGTAGAGCAAGCAGATCGCGCAGCGCTTCACGCACAAAATCAATCGTGATTGGACGACCAGTAAAGTTCGCGTTCGCGATAACACGGTTCAATGCACCTTCTAGCTCACGAACGTTCGAACGCAGACGCTTGGCAATGAAGAATGCCACTTCATCAGCAAGGTGGATTTGGTGATCTTCAGCTTTTTTCATCAAGATCGCCACACGCGTTTCAAGCTCAGGCGGCTCGATCGCAACAGTAAGACCCCAACCAAAGCGAGATTTAAGACGATCTTCAACGCCATTAATTTCTTTAGGATAACGGTCAGACGTTAGAATGATCTGCTGATTACCTTCCAATAGTGCGTTGAAGGTATGGAAGAATTCTTCTTGCGAACGTTCTTTATTAGCAAAGAATTGGATGTCATCGATAAGGAGTGCATCCACACTGCGGTAGTAGCGTTTGAATTCTTCAATCGCATTGTTTTGCAGCGCTTTTACCATGTCTTGCACAAAACGTTCTGAGTGCATGTAGACCACTTTTGCGTTCGGGTTGTTATCCACAATCGCGTTGCCCACCGCATGCAACAAGTGCGTTTTACCCAAGCCCGTGCCGCCGTATAGGAACAGCGGGTTGTAAGCAGCTCCAGGATTATCCGATACCTGACGCGCCGCAGCCAAACCCAGTTGGTTCGACTTACCTTCAACAAAGTTGTCGAACTTGTGTTTTGGGTTCATGTTTGAGCGGTGATTGATAGCCGCAATAGCTTGAGCGTCGTCATCCCAGGTTTTGTGTACTGGCTTACGCGCCTGTAATTGCGCAGGTGCAGATGACTCGGCAGCCACATCTGCAGGCGTACGTGTCGGCGCTGGTTTTGGAGCAGAGACAGGTCGGCTCCCCACTTCAAAGCGTAAGTTAGGAATATCGCCACCGCAGTATTCCTGCAGTAAGCGAGTAATATTGTTCAGATACTTATCACGCACCCAGTCCAACACAAAGCGGTTTGGCGCGAATAGAGTGAGAGTATTGTCATTGAGCTCCGCTTGTAGCGGACGAACCCACATGCTGAATTCTGTAGCTGGTAGCTCTTCTTGAAGCTGCTGCAAACATTGCAGCCAAAGCGAAGATGACACGGTGCCCCCACTGAGTAATTGAATTATCGGAAAAGACTGGCAATTTTACCTGTTGATAACCAAGATCGCCAGCGATTGATCGACGATCCAGTGAATAAGATCCAAGTTATTCACAATTATTTCTGCAAACTTGATGAGATCAACACACCTTGCCCCAAATTTGCCCACATAACGATCCACAATTGGGCAAAATTCACAAGATCGAGCGATTGGTGATAAGTCTGTGTATTATTTTATTCCCAATGCTGATTTTGTCGATCATTTCGCTAGGTTCAGTTCGCATTTTCGTCACATTTAACATTCTTCTTCTATTATCTAATAACTCACAGGTCTAGGTTATTGCTCTTGGTTATTTATTTAATTGAGCTAACTAACAGTAGTATTTCCAACCATAAAATTATGGAGATGTATTATGAAAAACTGGATTAAGGTTGCCGTTGCAGCCATTGCACTGTCGGCAGCAACCGTACAAGCCGCTACTGAAGTCAAAGTTGGTATGTCAGGTCGCTACTTCCCGTTTACTTTTGTAAAGCAAGACAAGCTACAAGGCTTTGAAGTCGACATGTGGGATGAAATCGGTAAACGTAACGATTACAAAATCGAATACGTAACAGCCAACTTCTCTGGTTTATTTGGTCTTTTAGAAACCGGTCGTATCGATACGATCTCCAACCAAATCACCATGACTGATGAGCGTAAAGCTAAATACCTATTTGCTGACCCTTACGTTGTAGATGGCGCACAAATTACCGTGCGTAAAGGCAACGACAGCATCAAAGGTGTTGACGATCTTGCGGGCAAAACCGTTGCGGTCAACCTAGGCTCTAACTTTGAGCAACTACTGCGTCAATACGACAAAGACGGCAAGATCAACATTAAAACGTACGACACAGGTATCGAACATGACGTGGCGCTCGGTCGTGCAGACGCGTTTGTAATGGATCGTCTTTCTGCGTTAGAGCTGATTAAGAAAACTGGCCTTCCTCTGGAATTGGCAGGTGAACCGTTTGAGACCATTCAAAACGCATGGCCTTTCGTTGACAACGAGAAAGGTCGTAAGCTGCAAGAAGAAGTAAACAAAGCACTGGCTGAGATGCGCGCAGATGGTACAGTAGAGAAAATTTCCGTGAAGTGGTTTGGCGCTGACATCACGAAATAAGAACTCTTTGTACTTTAGGCCGCAAAGTGGTATCACTCTCGGACTAAAATAAACTTACGTAAAGGTGGAACTTGTTTTCCACCTTTTCTTTTCTCTAGCCTTTAGGTAAGCCGTATGGGATTTGACTTTAATTACATGTTGGAACTGTTGCCGATATTGCTGAAATATCTTGGCACAACCATGGAAATGGCGACATGGGGATTGGTGTTTTCGCTGATTTTATCCGTCATTTTAGCCAATATTCGCGTATTTAAACTGCCAGTTCTGGATCAATTAAGCCAACTGTACATCAGCTTCTTCCGTGGCACCCCACTGTTGGTTCAGCTTTTCCTGCTTTACTACGGCTTACCGCAAATTTTTCCATTGATGGTCGGTATCGACGCCTTTTCAGCAGCGGTTATCGGTTTAACGCTGCACTTTGCCGCTTATATGGCGGAAAGTATTCGTGCCGCCATTATTGGTATTGATCGCAGCCAAATGGAAGCGAGCTTATCGGTCGGTATGACGACATCCCAAGCAATGCGCCGAGTGATTTTACCTCAAGCAACGCGTGTCGCACTGCCTTCATTGATGAACTATTTCATCGATATGATCAAGTCAACGTCTCTCGCTTTCACGCTTGGTGTGGCCGAAATCATGGCGAAAGCACAGATGGAAGCCTCATCAAGTTTCCGTTTCTTTGAAGCTTTCCTTGCGGTTGCTCTTATTTACTGGGGAGTGGTGGTGATTCTGACTCGCGTACAAATCTGGGCAGAAGCAAAACTGAATAAGGCGTACGTACGATGATTAAGTTAGAAAATATTCACAAACGTTTTGGTGAGACTGAAGTGCTGAAAGGCATCGACCTCGATATTAAGCAAGGTGAGATCATCGTGATTATCGGCTCAAGTGGCACGGGTAAATCAACCTTGCTGCGTACGGTGAACTTTCTAGAACAAGCAGATGAAGGTCGTATCACGATAGATGACATCTCCGTTGATACTCAAAAACACACTAAAGCCGAAGTATTAGCGCTGCGTCGTCGAACTGGCTTTGTGTTCCAAAACTATGCCCTGTTTGCCCACATGAATGCGCGCCAGAACATTGCCGAAGGTCTAGTGACCGTTCGAGGCTGGAAAAAAGCCGATGCTCTCAAACGAGCGCAACAAATTCTGGATGACATCGGCCTTGGGGATAAAGGCGATAGTTATCCAGCGGCATTATCTGGCGGCCAACAACAACGCGTGGGTATCGGCCGAGCGATGGCGCTGCAACCAGAACTGCTGTTGTTTGACGAACCAACTTCTGCGCTGGATCCTGAATGGGTCGGTGAAGTTCTCTCATTAATGAAGAAGTTAGCTAATCAGCATCAAACCATGCTGGTGGTGACGCACGAGATGCAATTCGCGAAAGAAGTAGCTGATAGAGTGATCTTCATGGCGGAAGGCAATATCGTTGAGCAAGGTTCTCCACAGGATATCTTCGATAATCCACAAGATCCTCGTTTGAAAAAATTCCTTAACCAAGTAGGAATAGAGTAACGATCAAGCATCAGGATCGATTGATCCTTGAGATTTTACTCACACTACGTATAATCGCCCGGCCGGAATTTCGTACTCATTGAGTCATTGACACATTATGTGAGTGTGATTACAATTCCGCCTCTTTGTTGAGAGGCGTCGGTTGTCCTTCTCTATATAAAGAGCTTCTTTATATAAGAAAGCAAATACCCACGCCGGGTTTAACAAGAACCTAAAACTACTGATCAGTAAAGGTAATTATCATGAAACGCACTTTTCAACCTACAGTTCTAAAGCGCAAGCGTACTCACGGCTTCCGTGCTCGCATGGCAACTAAGAACGGTCGTAAAGTTATCAACGCACGTCGTGCAAAAGGCCGTGCGCGCCTATCAAAATAATCGCTAGTTTATTTTGAACACGTACGCGTTTAATCGGGAGTTACGTTTGTTAACTCCCGAGCATTATCAAAACGTCTTCCAGCAAGCTCATCGAGCTGGCTCGCCTCATTTCACCATCATTGCTCGCAATAACAAACTTTCTCACCCACGATTAGGTTTAGCGGTTCCCAAAAAGCAAATCAAAACGGCTGTCGGTCGTAACCGATTTAAGCGTTTGGCTCGTGAAAGCTTTCGTAACAATCAACATCAGCTTCCAAACAAAGATTTTGTTGTGATTGCGAAGAAAAGCGCGCAAGATTTAAGCAATGAGGAAATTTTTAAGTTGTTTGATAAGCTATGGCAACGCCTGTCTCGCCCTTCACGTGGATAGCCATTGGGCTCGTTTATCTGTATCGCTGGTTTATCAGCCCTTTGATTGGTCCTCGTTGCCGGTTCACACCAACCTGTTCCACTTACGCGCTAGAAGCTTTGAGAGCTCACGGTTTTGTAAAAGGATGTTGGTTATCAGGCAAACGTCTATTAAAATGCCACCCTTTGAATGAAGGGGGGTATGACCCCGTTCCACCAGTCCAAAAACAAGACAGAGATAACTAACGATGGATTCTCAACGTAATATCCTGCTCATCGGTTTGGCCCTGGTTTCTTTTTTGCTGTTTCAACAATGGCAAGTTGCAAAGAATCCAGAACCTCAAGCAGTTGAACAGGCTCAATCAAGCAGCACTCTACCTGCACCATCTTTTGCTGATGAACTTGACCCAGTTCCTGGTCAACAGCAAGCTTCTGCAAAAACTATCACAGTAACGACTGATGTTTTAACTCTGTCGATCGACACCGTTGGTGGCGATGTGGTACATGCCAACCTTAACGAATACTCTGCTGAGTTAGATTCATCAGATTCCTTTGTTCTGCTTAAAGACGCTCAAGGTCACCAATTTATCGCTCAAAGCGGTCTAGTGGGTCCTCAAGGTATCGACTTGAGCAGCACAAATCGCCCTCACTACAACGTAAGTGCAGACAGCTTCACAATGGCTGACGGTCAAGATGAACTTCGCGTTCCGATGACATTCACTGCAAACGGCATCGAATACACCAAAACTTACATCTTTAAACGCGGCAGCTACGCGCTTAATGTTGAATACGATGTAGTGAACAACTCAGGCAACAACGCAACATTTGGTATGTACGCTCACCTACGTCAAAACCTAATGGACGATGGTGGTAGCATCACAATGCCTACTTACCGTGGTGGCGCATACTCAACAGAAGATACGCGTTACAAGAAGTACAGCTTTGATGATATGCAGGATCGCAACCTGTCTCTTAACCTAGCCGATGGCCAAGGTTGGGCAGCAATGATTCAGCACTACTTTGCCGCAGCTTGGATTCCACGTAACGAACCAGGTACTAACCTATACACTCGTGTAATTGGCAACCTAGGAGACATCGGCGTTCGTATGCCAAACAAAACTATCGCAACAGGCGATCAGGCTAAGTTTGAAGCAACACTTTGGGTTGGTCCAAAACTGCAAGATGAAATGGCAGAAGTGGCACCTAACCTAGACCTAGTAGTGGACTACGGCTGGTTATGGTTCATTGCGAAGCCTCTTCATATGTTGCTTTCATTCATCCAGAGCTTTGTTGGTAACTGGGGTGTGGCAATCATCTGTCTGACCTTCATCGTTCGTGGTGCAATGTACCCACTAACAAAAGCGCAATACACGTCTATGGCGAAAATGCGCATGCTACAGCCTAAGCTGCAAGCAATGCGTGAGCGTATCGGTGATGACCGTCAGCGCATGAGCCAAGAAATGATGGAACTGTACAAGAAAGAGAAAGTGAACCCACTAGGTGGTTGTCTACCTCTTATCCTACAGATGCCTATTTTCATCGCACTATACTGGGCGCTAATGGAATCGGTAGAGCTACGTCACTCACCATTCTTCGGTTGGATTCATGACCTTTCAGCGCAGGACCCTTACTACATCCTGCCGCTATTGATGGGTGCGTCTATGTTCCTAATCCAGAAGATGAGCCCGACAACGGTAACGGATCCAATGCAGCAGAAGATCATGACCTTTATGCCGGTTATGTTTACCTTCTTCTTCTTGTTCTTCCCATCAGGTCTCGTTCTGTACTGGTTGGTGTCGAACATCGTAACGCTTATCCAGCAAACTCTGATCTACAAAGGATTAGAGAAAAAAGGCTTACACAGCAAGTAACCTTTTAGGAAATGATTGAGAAAGGCGGCCAAAAGGTCGCCTTTTTGTTTTTGGCTGATTACAATTCAGCTAATTAATTGTGATGGCTCCCTAGGTATCTTCCCTATAGCCCAGCTCAAAAGGCAAAATTATGACTACAGATACGATTGTCGCTCAAGCGACCGCGCCTGGTCGTGGCGGTGTCGGTATTATTCGAGTTTCTGGCCCTAAAGCCAACCAAGTGGCGTTAGAAGTCACTGGCAAAACACTAAAGCCCCGCTACGCAGAGTACCTGCCGTTTAAGTCAGAAGATGGCACTGTGCTTGATCAGGGCATCGCACTGTACTTCCCTAACCCGCACTCATTTACAGGTGAAGACGTACTTGAGCTGCAAGGCCATGGCGGCCCTGTCGTGATGGATATGCTGATAAAACGCATTCTAGGTATAGATGGTATTCGAGCTGCTCGCCCTGGTGAGTTCTCTGAACGCGCATTTCTGAACGATAAACTCGACCTCGCTCAAGCCGAAGCGATTGCAGACCTCATTGATGCCAGTTCTGAAGAAGCAGCAAAATCGGCGCTGCAATCCTTACAGGGCGCATTTTCAGGCCGTATTAATACCTTAGTTGAGTCGCTGATTCATTTGCGTATCTATGTTGAAGCAGCCATCGACTTCCCTGAAGAAGAGATCGACTTTTTGGCCGACGGTAAAGTGGCTGGTGACCTACAAGCCATCATCGACAACCTAGATGCGGTGCGCAAAGAAGCTAACCAAGGCGCTATTATGCGTGAAGGGATGAAAGTCGTGATTGCGGGTCGCCCAAATGCGGGCAAATCAAGCCTACTGAACGCGCTATCGGGTAAAGAATCTGCAATCGTAACCGACATCGCAGGAACCACGCGTGATGTACTGCGTGAGCATATCCATATTGATGGCATGCCACTACACATCATTGATACAGCAGGTTTGCGTGATGCTTCCGATGAAGTAGAGAAAATCGGTATCGAACGTGCGTGGGATGAAATAGCCCAAGCAGACCGCGTGTTGTTCATGGTGGATGGCACGACAACCGATGCCACCGATCCGAAAGATATCTGGCCAGATTTTGTGGATCGCCTACCAGACAACATTGGCATAACTGTGATCCGTAATAAAGCGGATCAAACGGGTGAAGATATGGGGATCTGCCACGTCAATAACCCTACTCTTATCCGTTTGTCAGCGAAGACTGGTGCAGGGGTTGAAGCTCTGCGCGATCATCTCAAGGAGTGTATGGGCTTCTCTGGCAACAGTGAAGGTGGGTTTATGGCTCGTCGTCGTCATCTCGATGCATTAGAACGTGCCGCACAGCACCTTCAAATAGGCCAGGAGCAGCTTGAAGGCTATATGGCAGGTGAAATATTGGCTGAAGAGCTACGCATCACCCAACAACATCTCAATGAGATTACCGGTGAGTTCAGTTCTGACGACTTACTGGGACGAATCTTCTCTTCATTCTGTATCGGGAAGTAAATAATCGAACGCGCGGTGCTGAGCTTAACTCACACCGCGTTTCTTTTTGTACGGCAAGCCATCCATGAGCTTTAGCCGTCGCATTCAATAAGGAAGAAGTATGATCCACATTATTACAGGCAGCACGTTAGGTGGCGCAGAATACGTAGGGGATCACCTGAGTGATCTACTCAACGAGAATGGATTTGAAACAACGATCCACAACCAGCCTTCCCTCAGTGATATCGAAAATCAAGGTACGTGGTTGGTGATCACCTCTACACATGGAGCTGGTGAGTATCCTGATAATATCCAACCTTTTATCGCAGCATTACAAAATACACCGCCAAAAATGACTGATGTAAAATTTGCGGTGATTGCGATTGGTGACTCTAGCTACGATACGTTCTGTGCCGCTGGTCAACACGCTTATGATTTATTAGAGGATATTGGTGCAACCCCTCTCGCAGATTGCTTTAAAATCGATGTACTGAGCCATGATGTGCCAGAAGACGCCGCAGAAATGTGGTTAAAAGAGAATATCGAACGTTTTTAAACTCACGACTTTCCCTTCAACAGAGTCGAAATTCGGCTCTGTTTTCTCCCATGTGAATAACTCTCCCACCAAATTATTTTGTTTAACCGCTCAAAAACCAACCAAACAGACTGTGGATAACTACAATAAGATCCAGTGATTTTCCTTTAGTTATCCCAATAACAACTTTGATCAATTTCACCCCCTGTGTATAACCACCACTTTTGATCCCAGGTAATCCTCGATCTGATCCAATCATGATCACAAGATATGATCCAAAGAAGATCCATGATCTTGTTGATCATTTTTAGGTTATCCACAGAAACGGTCGATCCTAATAGTAGATCTAATAAAAGATCATATATATAGATCTTATATATATTTATCTTGAAGCTTAAAACGGATAAAACGAGAAAACGTTTTTCTCTCTGGCATAAAGAAGGTAAAATACGGCTCCTTTATCTGCCCATTAAATCCCTTTGAATACCTGAGGTCAGTTCATGCTTTATCACGAAAACTTTGACGTCATTGTTGTCGGTGGCGGACACGCAGGAACGGAAGCCGCGCTCGCATCTGCACGCACAGGACAAAAAACGCTTCTCCTTACCCATAACATCGATACATTAGGCCAGATGTCTTGTAATCCGGCGATCGGTGGTATTGGTAAAGGTCACTTAGTAAAAGAAGTAGATGCTATGGGCGGTTTGATGGCTGAAGCCATCGACCATGCAGGTATTCAGTTTCGTACACTAAATGCCTCCAAAGGTCCTGCAGTACGAGCAACTCGAGCTCAAGCCGATCGCGCTCTGTACAAAGCGTACGTTCGTAATGCATTAGAAAATGCGCCTAACTTAACGTTGTTCCAGCAATCAGTTGATGATCTGATTGTTGAACAAGATCGCGCAATTGGTGTGGTAACTCAAATGGGACTTCGCTTCCATGCGAAAGCCGTTGTGCTAACCGTGGGTACCTTCCTTGGTGGTAAGATCCACATAGGTATGGAAAGCTCGTCTGGTGGTCGTGCCGGGGATCCACCATCGATCGCATTAGCGGATCGACTGCGTGAACTGCCGTTCCGTGTGGATCGTTTAAAAACAGGTACTCCACCGCGCATTGATGCTCGTACTGTTGATTTTTCAGTGCTAGAAGCTCAGCACGGTGATAACCCAACGCCTGTATTCTCGTTCATGGGCAAACGTGAACAGCATCCGCGTCAGATTCCATGTTTCATCACCCACACCAATGAACAAACTCACGATGTGATCCGCAGTAACTTGGATCGCAGTCCAATGTACGCAGGTGTGATTGAAGGTATTGGTCCGCGTTACTGTCCGTCTATTGAAGACAAAGTGATGCGTTTCGCTGACAAAAACAGCCACCAAATATTCATTGAGCCAGAAGGCCTAACCACGCACGAGTTATACCCTAATGGTATCTCGACCAGCTTGCCATTTGATGTGCAAGTACAAATCGTGCGCTCAATGAAAGGGTTTGAAAATGCACACATCGTTCGCCCAGGTTATGCGATTGAATATGATTTCTTCGATCCACGTGATTTGAAGCAAACGTACGAGACGAAGTTCATCCGTGGTTTGTTCTTTGCTGGCCAGATTAATGGTACGACTGGCTACGAAGAAGCCGCAGCGCAAGGCTTGATGGCGGGCCTAAACGCAAGCTTGTTTAGCCAAGACAAAGAAGGCTGGAGCCCACGTCGTGACCAAGCTTACATGGGCGTGTTGATTGATGACTTATCGACCATGGGTACCAAAGAGCCGTACCGCATGTTCACTTCTCGTGCGGAATATCGCCTGCTACTTCGTGAAGATAATGCCGATTTGCGTTTAACGGAAAAAGCGCGCGAGCTAGGCTTGATTGATGATGTTCGTTGGGCTCGCTTTAACGAGAAAATCAACAATATGGAAACGGAGCGTCAGCGTTTGAAAGCAACGTGGATGAATCCGAAGTCAGAGGGTGTTGATGAGTTGAACAAGCTGCTGAAAACCCCAATGGCCCGTGAAGCGAGTGGTGAGGATCTTCTGCGTCGTCCAGAGATCACTTATTCACAACTGACGCAACTTGAAGCGTTTGCTCCTGCTCTTGAAGATCAGCAAGCGGCTGAGCAAGTTGAAATTCAAGTGAAATACGATGGTTACATCAAGCGTCAGCAGGAAGAGATCGAAAAATCACTGCGTCACGAAAATACCAAGTTACCTGCTGATTTGGATTACCGCGATGTAAAAGGTTTATCAAACGAAGTCGTTGCTAAACTGAGCGAGGCCAAACCAGAGAGCATCGGTATTGCATCACGCATTTCTGGTATTACGCCTGCTGCAATTTCTATTCTACTTGTTCACTTGAAAAAGCATGGTTTGCTGAAGAAAGGTGAGGAAGAATAATGAGCGCATTGCGAACAAAGCTGGATTCACTGATCGCGAAAACCGATTTGGAAGTGTCAGAACAGCAACGAGAGCAGTTAGTTGGTTATGTCGAACTGCTCGACAAATGGAACAAAGCGTACAATTTAACATCGGTACGTGATCCGCTTGATATGTTAGTGAAACATATTCTTGATAGTATCGTTGTAAGCGCACACCTGCCCGGTGAGCGCTTCATTGATGTTGGTACTGGTCCGGGGTTACCGGGCATCCCTTTGGCAATCATGAACCCTGAGAAAACCTTCTTTTTGCTCGACAGTCTTGGCAAACGCATCCGTTTTATCAAGCAAGTTGTGCACACATTAGGGCTGAAAAACGTGACACCAATTCAAAGTCGTGTCGAAGAATTCCAACCTGAAGAAAAATTTGATGGCGTTTTGAGTCGAGCTTTTGCTTCAATGATAGACATGGTGGAATGGTGCCACCATTTGCCGAAACAAGAGCACGGGGTGTTTCTAGCGCTGAAAGGACAGCACCCTAAAGATGAAATGGATCAGCTTCCTGAATGGTGCAGTGTGACAGAGATCATATCTTTGGCTGTTCCTGAGTTGGAAGGTGATCGTCATCTAGTAATCTTATCGCGCAAGGAAAATTAGCGAGGTAATCGTGGGTAAAATTGTAGCAATCGCCAACCAGAAAGGTGGGGTCGGCAAAACAACAACGTGCATTAACTTAGCGGCTTCGATGGCGGCAACAAAGCGCAAGGTTTTGGTGATCGATCTCGACCCGCAAGGCAATGCTACGATGGCCAGTGGCGTGGATAAGTATATGGTCGACGCCACCGCATACGATCTTTTGGTTGAAGATACACCGTTCGATCAAGTCGTTTGTACCCAAACAACAGGGAAGTATGATTTGATCGCGGCGAACGGAGACGTGACCGCGGCAGAAATCAAATTGATGGAAGTTTTCGCTCGTGAAGTGCGTCTAAAAAATGCATTGTCGTCAGTTCGCGATAACTATGATTTCATCTTTATTGATTGTCCTCCTTCTCTAAACCTTCTTACAATCAATGCGATGGCGGCAGCTGACTCTGTGCTGGTGCCGATGCAATGTGAATACTTTGCGTTAGAAGGTTTAACTGCTCTTATGGATACAATCAGCAAGTTAGCGGCCGTGGTCAATGAGAACCTCAAAATTGAGGGCTTACTACGTACCATGTACGACCCACGCAACCGCTTATCGAATGAAGTATCCGATCAACTTAAAAAACACTTTGGGAATAAAGTTTACCGTACTGTCATTCCACGTAATGTTCGTTTGGCTGAAGCGCCAAGTCACGGTAAGCCTGCAATGTACTACGATAAGTACTCCGCAGGTGCCAAAGCGTATCTTGCTCTAGCGGGCGAAATGCTCCGCCGCGAAGAAATCCCAGTTTAACTCTAACCTAAGGAATTCAATCCCATGTCTAAGCGTGGTCTCGGAAAAGGACTGGATGCGTTATTGTCGACCAGTTCGTTTGCTCGTGAAAAACAGCATATTGCATCGCATAGCCAAGAATTATCGGCAGACGGTGAGTTAACCGATTTAGCGATTGGTCAATTGCAGCCGGGCGTATACCAACCGCGTAAAGATATGGCGCCTGAAGCGCTAGAAGAACTAGCGGCTTCGATTCAATCACAAGGCATTATTCAACCAATCGTGGTTCGCCAGGTCGAAAATGGTCAGTTTGAGATCATCGCAGGTGAGCGCCGCTGGCGTGCTGCAAGGCAGGCGGGTTTAAAACGCGTGCCGTGTTTGGTGAAAAAAGTTGAAGATCGTGCCGCCATCGCCATGGCGTTGATTGAAAACATTCAACGTGAAGACTTGAATGTGATTGAGGAAGCCCAAGCGCTTGAGCGTCTACAAGATGAATTCACGCTGACACATCAGCAAGTGGCCGATGTGATTGGTAAATCAAGAACGACGGTGAGTAACCTATTACGTCTGAATCAGTTGGAAGTTGATGTAAAAGGTCTGGTTGCAGATAAAAAATTGGAAATGGGTCATGCTCGAGCTCTGTTAGCGTTAGAAGGCGAACAGCAAGTCGAAGTAGCTCAACAAGTGGCTAAGAAGCAAATGACTGTTCGCCAAACCGAACAGTTAGTAAAAAAGTGCTTAGCCCCACAAAATGAGCAAAAAGGGCAACAAGAGGATACCGAAGCCGAGCAAATGTCGCATAAATTGAGTCAGCTGCTTGATGCAAAAGTTTCTCTTACCCGTTCTGCAAACGGAAAAGCGAAATTGACGATAAGTCTTGATGAGCCTCACAAATTGGACCAACTAATTGCCAAGCTTGAGGCCTAGATGAGATAATTGATTTAGGTCAATTAATCTAATTAATCGAATTTTGTGCGAAAGTTGTCGTTTTGTAAACAAAACTGTAAGTTTTTGATGCAATCGAATTGCTTTACGTTGAACTGAACGTATAATTTTCGCCAATTTCCCAGCACAGAGAGTTAAGTGCGAAGTGGATATTACTAGAGGTACGAATACATGGTAGCTGCGTTAGCTAGACCAGGACGAGAGCTCGCAAGGCAATTGTTAATGATCCAGTCTGGCGCGGTTATTTTTGTGGCAGCAGGAATGGCGGTAGCCATAAATCCTGACTGGGGATTTTCAGCGCTGATTGGCGGAGGCATTTTTGTTGTTGCCAATGCAGTATTCGCGCTGTGTGCTTTCATGTTTAGTGGAGCTCGCGCTGCCAAGCGCATCGCTGCTTCCTTCTATACGGGTGAAGTACTGAAAATTCTCATCACGGTTGCACTGTTCTATGTTGCCTACATGTATATGCAGGTGGAACTTGTTCCCCTCAAACTAACCTATTTGCTGGTACTAGGTATTAATATCTGTGCACCAGTGCTATTCATTAACAACAAAAAATAGGATGAGTTATGGCTGCGCCAGGTGAAGCGCTAACATCGTCCGGTTACATTGCCCACCACCTTTCTAACCTATCGCTATACAAGTTGGGTTTAGTAGGGTCGGAGACAAGTTTCTGGAACGTACATATCGATAGCCTGTTTTTTTCTTGGTTTACTGGTTTAATCTTCCTCGGAATTTTTTACAAAGTAGCAAAGAGAACAACAGCGGGTGTACCGGGTAAGCTTCAGTGTGCTGTAGAAATGATCGTTGAATTTGTCGCCGATAACGTCAAAGACACGTTCCATGGACGCAACCCACTGATCGCGCCTTTAGCACTGACTATCTTTTGTTGGGTATTTTTGATGAACGTGATGGACTTAGTTCCTATCGACTTCTTACCATACCCAGCAGAGCATTGGCTAGGTATTCCTTACCTTAAGGTTGTACCGTCTGCTGATGTGAATATCACCATGGCTATGGCTCTAGGCGTTTTTGCATTGATGATTTACTACAGCATCAAAGTAAAAGGTCTAGGTGGATTCGCAAAAGAACTTGCACTACATCCATTCAATCACCCACTGATGATTCCGTTTAACCTACTAATTGAAGTGGTATCGCTATTAGCGAAACCTCTATCACTTGGTATGCGTCTATTCGGTAACATGTTCGCGGGTGAGGTTGTATTCATTCTTTGTGCGGCAATGCTACCATGGTACTTACAATGGATGGGTTCACTACCGTGGGCAATCTTCCATATCTTGGTTATTACGATTCAAGCCTTCGTATTCATGATGTTGACAATTGTTTACCTGTCAATGGCACACGAAGATCCTGATCATTAATTTTTTTAAAGCTTTTTATTTGGGCACTAAGCCAACAACTATAAATTGGAGATAGTAATGGAAACTTTACTGAGCTTTTCTGCAATCGCCGTAGGTATTATCGTCGGTCTTGCTTCTCTTGGTACAGCGATTGGTTTCGCACTGCTAGGTGGTAAATTCCTAGAAGGTGCTGCACGTCAACCAGAAATGGCTCCTATGCTACAAGTTAAGATGTTCATCATCGCGGGTCTACTTGATGCGGTTCCAATGATCGGTATCGTAATCGCGCTACTATTCACTTTCGCAAACCCATTCGTTGGTCAACTAGGTTAATCACCTTTAACTCGGGACGGGCGATTATCGCTTGTCACTGATTAACACTAAGTCCAAATAGAGGGGTAGCTGTTGTGAACATAAACGCAACTCTGCTAGGTCAAGCAATCTCGTTCGCACTATTTGTGTGGTTCTGCATGAAGTATGTATGGCCACCATTGATGCAAGCGATCGAAGAGCGTCAGAAGAAAATTGCTGATGGTCTTCAAGCAGCAGAACGTGCTGCGAAAGACTTGGATCTAGCACAAGCCAACGCTTCTGATCAATTGAAAGAAGCGAAGCGCACAGCAACTGAGATCATCGAACAAGCGAACAAACGTAAGTCTCAAATTCTTGATGAAGCTCGCGAGGAAGCTCAGGCAGAACGCCAGAAAATCCTAGCGCAAGCAGAAGCAGAACTTGAAGCTGAACGCAATCGTGCACGCGATGAGCTGCGCAAACAAGTTGCTACTCTGGCTGTAGCTGGTGCTGAGAAAATCCTTGAGCGTTCTATCGATAAAGATGCGCAAAAAGATATTCTCGACAACATTACTGCAAAACTTTAAGTCTGGGGGCGCATATGTCTGATTTGACTACTATCGCACGCCCCTATGCTAAAGCAGCCTTCGACTTTGCTTTAGAGAAAGACCAGTTGGACCAATGGGGCCAAATGTTATCTTTTGCTGCTGAAGTGGCCAAAAACGAACAAATGAACGAACTACTAACGGGTTCGGTTTCTGCTGACAAAATGGCAGAAATTTTTGTTGCAGTTTGCGGCGAACAAGTTGATGCGCACGGTCAAAACCTTTTGAAGGTAATGGCTGAGAATGGTCGTTTAGCGGCCCTTCCTGATGTTTGCACGGAGTTTTTTACTCTGAAAAAAGAACATGAGAAAGAAATTGATGTTGAAGTAATTTCAGCAACAGAGCTTTCTGATGAACAACTTGCAAACATTGGCAGCAAACTTGAAAAGCGTCTTGAACGCAAAGTGAAGCTGAATTGCAGTGTAGATGAGACCCTACTTGGTGGGGTTATTATTCGAGCCGGAGACCTAGTCATCGATGACTCAGCGCGTGGTCGTTTGAACCGCCTGAGCGATGCATTGCAGTCTTAATGGGGATTGGAGCATGCAACTTAATTCCACGGAAATTAGCGATCTGATCAAACAACGTATCGAATCTTTCGAAGTTGTTAGTGAAGCTCGCAACGAGGGTACTATCGTATCGGTAAGCGATGGTATCATCCGCATCCACGGCCTAGCGGACGTGATGCAAGGTGAAATGATTGAATTACCGGGTGGCCGTTATGCACTGGCACTTAACCTTGAGCGTGACTCGGTTGGTGCGGTTGTAATGGGCCCATATGCTGACCTTAAGGAAGGCATGAAAGTTACAGGTACTGGCCGCATTCTTGAAGTGCCAGTTGGTCCAGAACTACTAGGCCGCGTAGTAAATACGCTGGGTGAGCCTATCGATGGTAAAGGTCCAATCGAAGCGAAAATGACTTCGCCTGTAGAAGTGATCGCACCAGGTGTAATCGACCGTAAATCGGTAGACCAACCTGTGCAAACTGGTTATAAGTCAGTTGACTCAATGATCCCAATCGGTCGTGGTCAGCGTGAGCTTATCATCGGTGACCGTCAGATTGGTAAAACAGCACTGGCGATCGACGCGATCATCAACCAGAAAGACTCTGGTATTTTCTCTATCTACGTAGCAATCGGTCAGAAAGCATCGACTATCGCTAACGTTGTTCGCAAACTAGAAGAGCACGGCGCACTACAAAATACTATCGTTGTAGTTGCATCAGCTTCTGAATCTGCAGCGCTTCAATACCTAGCGCCTTACGCAGGTTGTGCGATGGGTGAATACTTCCGCGATCGCGGTGAAGACGCACTGATTGTTTACGATGATCTATCTAAGCAAGCGGTAGCTTACCGTCAGATCTCTCTACTACTTAAACGTCCACCAGGCCGTGAGGCATTCCCAGGTGACGTATTCTACTTACACTCGCGTCTACTAGAGCGTGCAGCTCGTGTAAACGAAGAGTACGTAGAGCGTTTCACTAACGGTGAAGTGAAAGGTAAGACTGGTTCTTTGACTGCTCTTCCTATCATCGAAACTCAAGCAGGTGACGTTTCAGCATTCGTACCGACTAACGTAATCTCGATTACCGATGGTCAGATCTTCCTACAAACTGAGCTATTCAACGCTGGTGTTCGTCCTGCTGTTGACCCTGGTATCTCAGTATCTCGTGTAGGTGGTTCAGCTCAGACGAAAATCATCAAGAAACTATCAGGTGGTATCCGTACAGCACTAGCTGCATACCGTGAACTAGCGGCATTTGCTCAGTTCTCTTCTGACCTTGATGACGCAACGAAGAAACAGCTAGACCATGGTCAAAAAGTTACAGAACTAATGAAGCAGAAGCAGTACGCTCCAATGTCTGTATTTGACCAAGCCCTAACTATCTTCGCGGCAGAGCGCGGTTACCTTGATGATGTAGAACTTAACAAAGTTCTAGATTTCGAGGCGGCTCTACTATCGTACGCTCGCGGTCAATACGCTGAACTAGCAGCTGAGATCGACAAGTCTGGCGCTTACAACGATGAAATCGAAGCTCAGTTGAAGAAACTGACTGACGACTTCAAAGCAACCCAAACTTGGTAATTAGGTCGGTGGCAGTTTCTGCCACCAACTAACGGAGAGTAACGATGGCCGGCGCAAAAGAGATACGTAATAAAATCGGTAGTGTTAAAAGCACTCAGAAAATTACGAAAGCGATGGAAATGGTAGCAGCTTCAAAAATGCGTCGTTCTCAAGATGCAATGGAAGCTTCTCGTCCATACGCTGAAACAATGCGTAAAGTGATCGGTCATGTGGCTAACGCAAACCTAGAGTACCGTCATCCGTACCTAGAAGAGCGTGAAGCTAAACGTGTTGGTTACATCATCGTTTCGACAGACCGTGGTCTGTGTGGTGGTTTGAACATTAACGTGTTCAAAAAAGCCGTTACAGACATGCAAGCATGGAGAGAGAAAGGTGCTGAGATTGAGCTAGCCGTTGTTGGCTCAAAAGCAACAGCTTTCTTTAAACATGGTGGCGCAAAAGTTGCGGCACAGGTTTCTGGTCTTGGAGATAATCCAAGCCTACAAGACCTAATCGGCTCTGTTGGCGTAATGCTGAAGAAATACGATGAAGGTGAACTGGACCGTCTATATGTAGTATTCAACAAGTTTGTTAATACTATGGTTCAGCAACCAACGATCGATCAATTGCTACCTTTGCCTAAATCGGACAGCGAAGAGATGCAGCGTGAGCATTCATGGGACTACATCTATGAGCCTGAACCAAAACCTCTACTGGATACGCTATTAGTGCGTTACGTAGAGTCTCAGGTATACCAAGGTGTGGTTGAGAACCTTGCTTGTGAGCAAGCGGCTCGAATGATTGCGATGAAGGCTGCAACGGATAACGCAACCAGTTTGATTGACGATTTGGAACTTGTGTACAACAAAGCCCGTCAGGCTGCGATTACACAAGAACTATCAGAAATCGTTGGTGGTGCAGCTGCGGTTTAAGCTTAGGTAAAACGAAATAGTTTAGAGGATTAACGATGGCTACAGGTAAGATCGTACAGATCATCGGTGCGGTAGTCGACGTAGAGTTCCCACAGAGCAATGTACCTAGTGTATATGACGCTCTAAACGTAACGGACTCAAAAGAGCGTCTAGTTCTTGAAGTTCAACAACAGCTAGGCGGTGGCGTAGTTCGTTGTATCGTAATGGGTAGCTCTGATGGTTTACGTCGTGGAGTAGAAGTGGTTAACACTGGCGCTCCAATTTCAGTACCAGTAGGTACTAAAACTCTAGGTCGTATCATGAACGTCCTAGGTGACGCGATTGACGAGCGTGGTGAAGTGGGTGCGGAAGAGGTTTACTCTATCCACCGTAGTGCACCAAGCTACGAAGAGCAATCAAACGAAATTGCACTTCTAGAAACGGGCGTTAAAGTAATCGACCTAATTTGTCCATTCGCTAAGGGTGGTAAAATCGGTCTATTCGGTGGTGCTGGTGTAGGTAAGACCGTTAACATGATGGAACTTATCAACAACATCGCACTACAGCACTCAGGTCTATCAGTATTTGCTGGTGTTGGTGAGCGTACTCGTGAAGGTAACGATTTCTACTACGAGATGCAGGAAGCGGGCGTTGTAAACGTTGAGAAGCCTGAAGAATCAAAAGTAGCGATGGTTTACGGTCAGATGAACGAGCCACCAGGTAACCGTCTACGTGTTGCACTGACTGGTCTAACAATGGCAGAGCGTTTCCGTGACGAAGGTCGTGACGTACTACTGTTCATTGATAACATCTACCGTTACACACTTGCAGGTACAGAGGTATCAGCACTACTAGGTCGTATGCCTTCTGCGGTAGGTTACCAGCCAACTCTTGCAGAAGAGATGGGTGTACTTCAGGAGCGTATCACGTCAACGAAATCAGGTTCTATCACGTCTGTACAGGCGGTATACGTACCAGCGGATGACTTGACTGACCCGTCTCCAGCAACAACGTTCGCGCACTTGGATGCAACGGTTGTACTTAACCGTAACATCGCTGCAATGGGTCTATACCCTGCGATCGACCCGCTAGATTCAACATCTCGTATGCTTGATCCACTAGTCGTTGGTCAAGATCACTACGAAGTTGCTCGTGGTGTTCAGCAGACTCTTCAGCGCTACAAAGAGCTGAAAGATATCATTGCTATCCTAGGTATGGACGAGCTATCTGAAGAAGATAAGCAAGTTGTATCTCGTGCACGTAAGATTGAGCGTTTCCTAACTCAGCCTTACCACGTAGCAGAAGTATTTACAGGTGACCCTGGTATTTACGTACCTCTAAAAGAGACTCTACGTGGCTTTAAAGGTCTACTAGCTGGTGAATACGACGACATTCCTGAGCAGGCATTTATGTACTGCGGTAGCATCGACGATGCTATTGAGAATGCGAAGAAGCTATAAGGCTAACTAGGAGGCGATATGGCAGCAATAACCTTTCACCTAGACGTAGTAAGCGCTGAGAAGAAAATCTTCTCTGGTCGTGTTGAAACGTTTCAGGTGACCGGTAGCGAAGGTGAACTTGGTATTTTCCATGGTCACACACCGCTGCTGACCGCTATCAAGCCTGGTATGGTGCGTATTGTGAAACAGCACGGCCACGAAGAAATTATTTATGTTTCTGGTGGTATGGTAGAGGTTCAGCCTGGTACAGCGACTGTACTAGCTGATACAGCTATCCGTGGTGAAGAGCTAGACGCAGCGAAGGCAGAAGAAGCCAAACGCCGCGCTGAGGAGCAAATCCAGAATCAGCATGGTGACATGGACTTCGCACAAGCGGCCAGTGAACTGGCTAAAGCCATTGCTCAGCTACGAGTTATCGAGCTGACAAAAAAGCGTCGCTAAGCTCAATTAGCAACGTTGCATGAAAAAAGGCGGCCAATTGGTCGCCTTTTTGATTAATTTTAGTTGGAAATTTACCTTACTCCATTAACTATTTTAAAAGAGCTGTTTAAAATAACGGCCAATTAACATAAAACGTCAATAGGTTATCAATGAAATTCAGTGCTGTGATTCTTGCAGCGGGTAAAGGTACCCGTATGCATTCGAACATGCCTAAGGTGCTACACACTTTGGCAGGTAAGCCAATGGCAAAACATGTGATTGATACATGTACAGGTCTAGGTGCACAAAATATCCACTTGGTCTTTGGCCACGGTGGTGATCAAATGCAAACCACTCTTGCAGAAGAGCCTGTAAATTGGGTGCTTCAAGCGGAGCAGTTAGGGACAGGTCATGCGGTTGATCAAGCGTCTCCGAAGTTTGAAGACGATGAAAAAGTACTGGTGCTTTACGGTGATGTTCCACTGATTTCAGCTGAAACGATTGAAAACCTATTAGATGCACAGCCAACAGGCGGTATTGCACTACTAACAGTGATTCTAGATAACCCGACAGGCTACGGTCGTATTATCCGTAAGAATGGTCCTGTTGTGGCGATCGTTGAGCAAAAAGATGCAACAGAAGAACAAAAACAAATTAAAGAGATCAACACTGGCGTGATGGTTGCGACTGGTGGGGATCTTAAGCGTTGGTTGTCTGGCTTAAACAACAACAACGCACAAGGCGAATACTACCTAACTGACGTTATTGCAGCTGCACACGATGAAGGTCGTGCCGTTGAGGCAGTACACCCAGTCAATGCCATTGAGGTGGAAGGGGTCAACGACCGCGCACAGCTTGCTCGTCTAGAGCGTGCTTTCCAGTCAATGCAAGCTCAGAAACTACTAGAGCAAGGTGTCATGCTACGCGATCCAGCACGCTTTGATTTGCGTGGTGAGTTACAGTGCGGTATGGACTGTGAAATCGACGTGAATGTTATCATCGAAGGTAAAGTTTCACTGGGTGATAACGTGGTTATCGGTGCGGGTTGTGTACTGAAAGATTGTGAAATCGACGACAACACCATCGTTCGCCCTTACAGTGTGATTGAAGGTGCAACGGTTGGTGAAGAATGTACGGTTGGTCCATTTACTCGCCTTCGTCCTGGTGCTGAAATGCGTAACGATTCCCATGTGGGTAACTTCGTTGAAGTGAAAAATGCGCGCATCGGAGAAGGTTCAAAAGCGAACCACCTAACTTACTTAGGTGATGCAGAGATCGGCCAACGTACTAACATCGGTGCAGGTACTATCACTTGTAACTACGATGGTGCGAACAAGTTTAAAACCATCATCGGTAATGATGTTTTTGTTGGTTCTGATAGCCAGCTGGTGGCGCCTGTCACTATCGCTGATGGCGCAACCATCGGTGCAGGCACGACACTAACAAAAGATGTTGAAGAAGGTGAGTTAGTAATTACTCGCGTCAAAGAGCGCAAAATTACTGGCTGGCAGCGTCCTGTAAAACAGAAATAAACATTACCTGCACTCACTCTATCGCTATACTGTCAAAGCCGCTCAACAAGAGCGGCTTTGTTGTTTCTAGCTCTGGCTTCATCGTTAGTAGCTAGGAATAGCAATACGTTTTTCGAGCCAACGAACGGCTTGAGATACAAATAGGATGAGCAACAAGTACTCCAAAACGAGGAAGGTATAAATTTCTAGGGGTAAGTACTCATTCACCACCAGCTCATTAGCACGGCGAGTGAGATCGCTTAAACCAATCACACTGACTAAAGAACTCATCTTGAGGATGTAGACGAATTGATTGCCCAGTGGTGGGAGAATTTGCCGAAACGCTTGGGGAAGAATTACCAAGCGCATCTTTTGCCAATAGCTTAAGCCCAAAGATTCAGCCGCTTCATGCTGGCCACGGCTGATAGCTTGTATTCCACCGCGAAATACTTCCGCCATAAACGCGCTCTCAGCGATAGTCAGTGCAATAACACCCGCCCAAAAGTGATTGAGTGAGACATCCAATAGCGTAGGCATGCCGTAATACACCCAAAGTAGTAAGACTAAAACTGGCACTGAACGGATCACCTCGACATAAATACGGTTTATCCACTTCAGAGAGGCTGAGTCCGACAGAGCGGGTAACGCAACGATCAGGCCCAAGCTCATCGCAAATAACATACTGAGGAGTGATACCTGAATGGTGTCATTAAACCCAGCGATTAAAAACTTTAGATTGGTGAGCCCTTGATCCGTCGAAGGGTCAAGTACATACCAGCCCCATTGATAATCTGAACAACCAGTGAGTAATAGCAGTGAAAACAGCCATAGAGTTCGAAACGTCACATTTACTCCCTGAATTAACTAAAAAACTTCCTTTGTTGCTGCTATGTTATCAGTAGAGCTCTAATAAAGGTTAATTATTAAACCGTATAAGGTCATTATTTTTAAGGGAATAAAAATGAGAAAGATTTTACTAGTGCTAGGAATGTGTTTGCTTGCTGCGACTCAAGTCGCTCACGCTGAAAGCCGTCTTCAATCCATTTTAGACAATGGCGTACTCCGAGTTGGAACGACGGGAGATTGGAATCCGATGACGATGAAAGACCCTGCGACAAACAGTTATCGTGGCTTCGATATCGATGTAACAACAGAACTTGCTAAAGATCTCGGTGTAAAAGTGGAGTATGTTCCCACGGATTGGAAGACGCTAGTTAATGGCATTACCGCCAACAAATACGATATTACTGGCAGCGCATCTCTGAACATGTCGCGCGCGAAAGTCGCTGGATATAGCCAGCCATATTTCTACCTTGCCTTTGTACCTGTGGTGCAAAAGAAAGATCTCGCCAAATTCTCTGATTGGGCGGATTTTAATAAACCAGAAGTAAAAGTCGCGGCGACGTTAGGTACGGTACAAGAAAAAATGGTGAAAGAGTTCTTCCCGTCTGCTCAGCATATTGTTATTGAAGCGCCAGCGCGCGACTTCCAAGAACTACTAGCTCGCAGGGCCGATGTATCGGTGACGTCCAATGTGGAAGCAGCGACGTTGGTGGATAAGTTTAAACAGTTGGCGATAGTGCCAGTGACCGCACCGCGTAAACCAACCCCAATTGCTATGTTGTTGCCGCAAGACGATCAAGTATGGATTAATTACATCAATCACTGGGTAGAGTTGAAAAAGACTCAAGGCTTTTTTAAGCAGACTGCCAAGAAATGGGGGTTGAAAAGCTTATAAACAGAAAGAGCCGCATTGCGCGGCTCTTTTTATTATCTGAACGATTAAAGTTCGTCTTCACTCACGACTCGGGCGTTGTCAGGAGTCGTAAAGTGCTTGGATAATTCGCGATTCGACAGAATGTATCCCATCCACAGCCCACCCATACAGATGATGATTGCGATGCCAGTAACCATCTGAGCTTGGCTTGCCATTGCGGCTACCAATGCACTTGAGAAGCTACTTACACAGATTTGCAGGCTGTTTTGCAAACCTGCTGCTGTTGCAGGGCTCTGTTGTGCGCTGGCCAGTGCACGGTTTACCACGATTGGGTACAGTGCGCCGTTAGCAACGGCAATCAAACAGAATGGCGCAAGAATAGGCCAAATCGATGACAGCTCCCACTGTGAAGCAATGAAAATCATTAATGCCGCGACACTAAATAGGCCAATCAGTTGGCGCAGAACCTTTTCATCACCAAATTTTCGAACGCCTACTTTACCTAAGTAGCCACCAGCCATAAACGCGATAGTTTGTGGGATAAAGCTCAAACCAATATCTTTTGCTTCGTAGCCCAGTTGCGCCATGATTTCTGGCATCCCTGTTAGGTAAGCAAAGAATGCAGCTGAAGCCGTCGCAAACATAAACACGTTGCCAAGGTATTTTTTAGAACTCAGCAGCGCTTTGATGTCGGCAGACATACTGGTTTGTTTGATTTCTGCTTTCTCGTCTTTTTGTGCCATGGTCGCAAAGACCAAAAAGACGCCAACTAGTGTTAGCGTAATAAAGATACTGTGCCAGCCGAAGTTATCTGCCAACACAACCCCTAATTGAGGTGCTAGTGCTGGTGATAGCGCGACGAGTGGCATGATTGTCGCAAAAATTTGTTGGCTACTGCTTGAGTAGCGCTTAATGACCATAGCTTGCCAGATCACGGCTGGTGCACACACACCGATAGCTTGGATAAAGCGCAGTGTGAGTAGTTGCCATACTTGATCACAGAAAGCCAAACCGAATGACGCGATAGTAAATAGCACCAACCCGGCTGCGAGTGTATTACGATGGCCAAATTTATCGGATGCCAATCCCCACATTAGTTGGCCAATCGCCATACCAACGAGGAATACCGTTAAAGAGAGCGCAATTTGCTCAGGGCCTGTTGCAAAGTCGATTTCCATCGCTTTGAATGCTGGCAGATACATATCGGTAGCAACGAAGCCAAGCATCGATAATGTTGCCAGATAAATGAGCTGTAGTTTTGAGATTTTCATGATTCAACCAGTCAAATTATTTAATCATTTTTTAATCAACATCAGTTGGCGCCAACCCTGATTTATTTACCTTATTATTCTATTTTTCGATTTTGAGAAAATAAAACGCTAAAATTGTTGGTTATCAATCAAATTTTTTGAAAGGTTAAATCATGTTCTCTAAAGCGTCTTTGGAAATGCTGGATACGGTTGCCCGTTTAGGCAGTTTCACCGCTGCGGCTGAGGTATTGCATAAAGTCCCCTCAGCCATCAGCTATGGAGTAAGGCAGGTCGAGCAAGATTTAGATGTGGTGCTGTTTCGACGTTTACCAAGGAAAGTCGAGCTAACTCCAGCGGGTGAACTTTTTATGGCCGAGGCGCGCTCTTTGCTGCGTCAAATGGAAGAGGTGAAAGCACAAACGCGGCGAGCGGCTCAAGGATGGAAAAGCACGTTAAAGCTGACCTTAGATAACGTGGTGAAGTTAGAAAAACTCAAACCTTTGGTGGAAGATTTTTATCGCGAGTTTGAATTTGCTGAATTGCAGATCAATATGGAGGTCTTCAATGGTTCTTGGGAAGCCATAGCACAAGGTCGAGCCGACATAGTCGTTGGCGCGACATCTGCGGTTCCCGTTGGGGGAGATTTTGAAGTCAAAGATATGGGCGTATTAGATTGGGCATTTGTAATGTCACCCGCTCATCCTTGCGTTAGACAACAAGTGCTTACTGAAGAGTTTGTGAGTCAATTTCCGGCGATCTGTCTTGATGATACTTCGAACGTGCTGCCAAAACGCCATACTGGCCATTATCCGCAACAGCGCCGATTATTATTGCCCAATTGGTATAGTGCGATTGAATGTTTAAAAAATGGGGTGGGCGTGGGTTACATGCCACGTCATATTGCAACACCCTTAATCAATGATGGTGTGCTGGTGGAGAAGGTCATGCCGGATGATAAACCGCTCAGTCACTGCTGCTTAGTATGGCGCAAAGATGATAATCATAAATTGATCCAGTGGATGGTGGACTATCTTGGATCGCCTAATCAGCTACATAAAGATTGGTTACAGTCATAAAAAACACCTCGCATTAGCGAGGTGTTTTCATTGATATGTTTAAAATGTGGCGTTTTATGACAGGAAGAACTTGTAAGACGGGTTGTCTGTTTCGTCTTTGCATTGATAGCCAAGTTCGCGTAAATGCGCAGAAAACTGAGCTAAATCTCCTTCATCTAACTCGAAACCACATAAAACGCGTCCGTAGTCTGCGCCGTGGTTACGGTAGTTGAACAAGCTAATATTCCAATGGGTACCAAGAGTGCTTAAGAATTTCAGCAAGGCACCAGGATACTCTGGGAATTCAAAGCTGTAGAGGCGCTCTTTAAGCGGCTTAGACGGCTTACCACCAATCATGTAGCGCACGTGCAGCTTCGCCATTTCATCATCAGACAAATCAACCACTGGGTAGCCACCATCACGTAAGTCGCGAATGATATGTTCTAGCTCTTCCTGACCGCCTTGCAAACGCACACCGACAAAGATATTTGCCAATGCGTCATCGTTGTAGCGGTAGTTAAACTCTGTCACGGCACGGCCGCCAATGAGATTACAGAACTCAAAGAAAGCACCTTGACGCTCAGGGATGGTGACGGCAAGCAGACCTTCACGTTTTTCACCAAGCTCGCAGCGTTCAGAAACATAACGCAGACCGTGGAAGTTGGTGTTTGCGCCAGACAATACCGTACCTAGGTTTTTGTCTTTCAGCTTGTTCTGTTCAGCAAACTTCTTCAAGCCCGCCAGAGCAAGCGCGCCAGAAGGCTCTGCAATCGCACGGGTGTCTTCAAAGATGTCTTTTACTGCTGCGCAGATTTCATCGCTAGAGACTGCAATATGGCCATCAATGTACTTTTGGCATAGACGAAACGTCTCTTCACCAATGCGTTTTACTGCAACGCCATCGGCAAACATGCTGACCTGGTCTAATACTACTGGTTCACCTGCATCCAATGCCGCTTTGAGGCATGAAGAATCTTCTGGCTCGACCGCAATCACTTTGATTTCTGGCATGAGCTGCTTCACAAGTACTGCAACACCCGCAGCCAAACCGCCACCACCGACAGGAACGAAGATGTAGTCAAGGTGACCATTTTGTTGCAGCATTTCCATGCCGATGGTGCCTTGACCAGCAATCACCAGTGGATGATCGAACGGTGGGACAAAGGTGTACCTGTTTAACTCGGATAGACGCTCTGCCTCGGCTTTGGCCTCATCAAAGTTACTGCCGTGCAGCACCACATTGCCACCAAAGCTGCGTACCGCATCGACTTTGATGTCTGGTGTGGTTTTTGGCATCACGATAGTGGTCTTAATGCCAAGCTTAGTACCAGAAAGCGCCATGCCTTGTGCGTGGTTACCTGCCGATGCTGCAATGACACCAGCGGCTTTTTGTGCTTCAGATAAACTCGCCACCATGTTGTATGCACCGCGCAATTTGAACGAGTGTACGGGTTGGCGATCTTCACGCTTGATCTGCACGTTATTCCCGATACGTGCAGATAAACGAGGCATTTCTTGTAGTGGCGTCACTGTTGCTACTTCATAAACAGGTGCGCGAAGGATTTGGCGCAGATAATCTGCGCCAGTTTGGTTCACTTGTTTTTCGGGTTGAGCTTCCATCATTGCTAGCCCTCTAGCTTCGACTTGTCTCGTACTGCACCCTTGTCAGCACTGGTTGCCATACTCGCGTACGCTTTGAGTGCAAATGAAACTTCACGTTGGCGGTCAACTGGTTTCCAGCCTAGTTCGTCTTGTTTTGCACGGCGCTCAGCAAGTTCTTGTTCAGACACTTGGAGTGAAATTGAACGGTTTGGAATATCAATTGCGATCATATCGCCTTGTTTTACCAGACCAATTGCACCGCCGTTTGCTGCTTCAGGAGAGGCGTGGCCGATAGAAAGACCTGATGTGCCGCCAGAGAAACGGCCGTCAGTCAGAAGTGCACACTCTTTGCCAAGGCCCATCGATTTTAGATAAGTGGTTGGGTAAAGCATTTCTTGCATGCCCGGACCACCTTTAGGGCCTTCGTAGCGGATAATTACTACGTCGCCTGCTTTTACTTTGCCACCCAAGATGCCTTCTACGGCGTCTTCTTGGCTTTCAAAGACTACGGCTGGGCCAGTGAACTTATGGATGCTCTCATCCACACCAGCAGTCTTAACGATACAACCATCCAGTGCGATGTTGCCTGATAGAACGGCTAGGCCACCTTCTTGGCTAAAGGCATTTTCTTTGGTGCGAATACAACCTTCTGCTCGGTCGTCATCAAGGCGATCCCAGCGGCAATCTTGTGAGAACGCTTGAGTAGTACGAATACCCGCGGGACCTGCGCGGTAGAACTTAAGTACTTCTTCGTCTTCAGTTTGGATGATGTCGTATTTCGCCAGCTGCTCTTTCATCGAAAGGCCAAGCACGGTGCGCGCATCATTGTGTAGAAGACCTGCACGATCTAACTCACCAAGAATCGCCATGACGCCACCTGCGCGGTGTACGTCTTCCATGTGATATTTCTGGGTAGATGGTGCCACTTTACATAGGTGTGGTACTTGACGTGATAGGCGATCGATATCTTCCATATCGAAATCCACTTCACCTTCTTGCGCCGCGGCAAGTAGGTGCAGAATGGTGTTGGTTGAACCGCCCATTGCGATGTCCAGTGCCATTGCGTTTTCGAACGCATCAAACGTAGCGATGTTGCGCGGCAGTGCTGATTCGTCATCTTGCTCGTAGTAACGACGAGTCAGTTCTACGATACGACGACCTGCATTAAGGAACAGTTGTTCACGGTCAGCGTGCGTTGCCAGCATAGAACCGTTACCTGGTTGAGAAAGACCCAGTGCTTCCGTTAGACAGTTCATTGAGTTTGCAGTGAACATGCCTGAACACGATCCACACGTTGGACATGCGCTGCGTTCGATCTGCTCGCTTTGCTCATCAGACACTTTTGGATCCGCGCCTTGGATCATCGCATCTACAAGGTCTAGTTTGATGATCTGATCAGAAAGCTTGGTTTTACCCGCTTCCATTGGACCACCAGAAACAAAGATAACCGGGATGTTGAGACGCATAGATGCCATCAACATTCCCGGAGTGATTTTGTCACAGTTAGAGATACATACCATGGCATCGGCACAGTGCGCGTTGACCATGTACTCCACAGAGTCTGCGATAAGTTCGCGTGAAGGCAGTGAGTACAGCATGCCGCCGTGACCCATTGCGATACCATCATCAACCGCGATGGTGTTGAATTCTTTCGCAATACCGCCAGCTTTTTCGATTTCGCGTGCTACAAGCTGACCCATGTCTTTCAGGTGTACGTGGCCCGGAACAAATTGAGTAAACGAGTTTACAACGGCGATGATTGGTTTACCGAAGTCTTCTTCTTTCACACCCGTTGCACGCCACAGTGCTCGTGCACCCGCCATGTTACGACCATGTGTGGTGGTAGCTGATCTATATTTTGGCATTTCCTAATCCTTCTTACTTCTTTTCTGGGTACACATAGTCTAACCAGCCCCACTTATCTTCCGTGGTGCCGTCAAATAGGCCAAAGTAGGCTGCTTGTAGTTCTTTAGTGATAGGGCCGCGCTTACCAGTGCCCACTTCAATCTTGTCGATGGTTGCCACTGGTACAATCTCAGCCGCAGTACCTGTCATGAAGACTTCATCGGCAAGGTAAAGGGCTTCACGTGCAATGTTCGCTTCACGTACTTCGTAGCCTTTATCGCGTGCAATTGTCATGATCGAGTCACGAGTGATGCCCGGTAGAATCGCGCTAGTTGCTGGTGGTGTGGTGAGCACGCCATCTTTGATAACGAAGATGTTTTCACCAGCCCCTTCCGATAGGTAACCATCTACGCTTAGCGCAATACCTTCGTCGTAACCGTGACGACGCGCTTCACCCCCAACCAGTAGTGAAGATAGGTAGTTACCGCCTGCTTTAGCCGCTGTTGGGATGGTGTTTGGCGCAGCGCGATTCCAGCTTGAAATCATCGCATCGACACCTTTTTCTAGCGCTTCTTCGCCTAAGTAAGAGCCCCAAGGAAATGCTGCAATGATTAGATCCATCTCAGTGCCAACTGGTGGACATACGCCTAAGCCAACATTACCGACAAAACCCAATGGACGAATGTAAGCGCTGTCGAGTTTGTTTTGGCGCAGCGTTTCGCGGGTCGCTTCCATGATTTCTTCTACAGAGAAAGGGATCGGAAAGCGGTAAATCTTGGCAGAATCTTTTAGACGTTGTGCATGCTCACGGTGACGGAAGACAATTGGGCCTTTTGGTGTGTTGTAACAGCGCACGCCTTCAAACACGGATGTACCATAGTGCATTGCGTGAGTCAGAACGTGAACGTTCGCCTCTGCCCATGGAACCATCTCACCATTAAACCAAATGAAATCTGCAGTTTTCGTTGCCATTTGTTGCCTTCCTTATGCACTTACGTGTTGTTGTAAGTTGTGATTTGGCAGTTCATCGTTGCGGATTTTTAGCACCTCAACCTTACGAACGTCCCACAACTTCTCTATTTGATTGATCAAAAACGAGATTGGTCGATCGCTGTCGACGATGATCTCGACGCTAGCTACTTTGCTTTCGTGGTTTTGCGTAGCAGCGACTTGTTTGATCACGAAGCCTCGGTGACGAATCACACGTAGAACGCGCTCCAACAGTACCGGTTTGTCATCGGCTTTGATGTCGAGTAAATATCTGTCCATGCGATTGTCTCCTATGTATTTTCCAACATATCACTGTTTGATGCGCCAGGTGGCACCAATGGCCACACGTTTTCTTCTTCATCAATCAAAACGTGAAGCATGTAAGAAGTTTCACTCGCTAGCATCTCTTTGAGAGCAGGTTCGACTTCTTCTTTCTTGGTGATGGTTTTGCCCGGGATATCGAACGCTTTTGCTAACATCACGAAATCTGGGTTGTCATCAAGAATGGTTTCACTATGGCGACCGTCAAAGAACAATGACTGCCATTGGCGAACCATGCCAAGACGTTGGTTATTAAGAAGGACAATCTTCACTGGAATCTGCCGACGCTTCAGCGTGCCCAATTCCTGAACGTTCATCATAAATGAACCGTCACCTGTAATAAGGATAGACTGATCATCAGGACGTGCGACTGCAGCGCCCATCGCTGCTGGCAAGCCAAAGCCCATGGTGCCAAGGCCAGCAGAAGTGATAAAATTTTGTGGTTCGCGTGGCTGGATATGTTGCGCTGCCCACATCTGATGCTGACCGACGTCGGTCGAGACAATTGAGCTATCTGGCATCATGTCAGACAGTTGTTTAAGCAATAGCGGTGCGTAGATTAACTCGCCTGGGTGGTCGTAACGCCACTTAAAGCCGCTGCGCAGACTTTCACTGTGATGAACCCACGGTGAGATATCTTGAGTCAGCTCTAGCTGAGGAAGAATGGTGTTGATGTCGCCACGTAATGGTGCGTTGGCGTGGCGCAGTTTATGAATCTCCGCAGCATCAATGTCGATGTGAATCACTTTCGCATTTGGTGCAAACGTATCGAGCTTACCCGTCACACGGTCATCAAAACGCGCGCCAACCACGATCAATAGATCGGCTTCTTGAACCACTAGGTTGGCGGCTTTGGTGCCATGCATACCCAACATACCAAGATAGTGAGGATCATGGCGTTCAATGGTACCGAGGCCTTTTAATGTGCTAACTGCAGGCATTGGGTTTAAGCGAAGAAATTCGCGTACTGCATCGGTTGCTTTCGCAAGTTGCACGCCACCACCAACATACAACACTGGGCGAGTAGATGCTGCCAGCACATCTTGCGCACGTTTGATATCTTCAGCGCTGACATCTTCGATTGCTGGTGCTATGTATGGAGGAAGAAGGTCTGTAGGTGCTTGAGCGAGTTGAACGTCTTTGGCGATATCGACAATGACAGGACCCGGACGACCGGTTTTTGCGACCTCAAAGGCTTCGGCAAGTGTCGGAGCTAGATCTTCAATTTCGGTCACGAGATAGCTGTGCTTAGTACAGGCTAGGGACATTCCGATCACATCCATTTCTTGGAATGCATCGGTACCGATATGAGAGCTAGCAACCTGGCCTGTGATGGCAACTAGAGGTACGGAGTCAAGGAAAGCGTCGGCAAGGCCGGTAACAAGGTTAGTGGCTCCTGGGCCAGAAGTTGCCATGCACACAGCAACGTCTTGAGTGGAACGAGCCATCCCGATAGCTGCCATAGCGGCCCCTTGCTCGTGACGGCATAGGATGTGTTCCACCCCACCGTCATACAAAGCATCATAGATTGGCATGATGGCCCCGCCGGGGTAGCCAAAAACGGTTTCGATGCCTTGCTGTCTTAAAGCGGCTACGACAAGTTGTGCACCAGTCATCGTAAACCTCCTTTGCTACGTTGTGGCTCGTAGCGATTGCCATATTTATTGCACTTCATGTGCACTCCCATTCTTCCCGTTAAACTGTCCGAGGGTTAGACAGATGACAACTTGTAGTTGTAAAAAAACCCCCGGACTTTTCAGTGCGGGGGTTTTTTGTAATTTGTGGTTACCTTTCGCCCACAATACCCCGCGCGGTGCCAATAATGACCACGATAATCAGGGCTAGCAGTGCGTTGATATGAGCGAAAAGGTTCATCTGTCTGTCGTTCTTTTTTCGTTAAAAAATGTTGTGTAATGTTCTACGAAATTGTTTGCGTCATTAGTGGTATCACACAATTCCGCTGCATGACAAGCAAAAAGTCATTCTTTTTTCACATTAACTCTCAATTGGGACGCGGTATATAACATAACCAACTAGATAAAACATTTGTTTACAGAGTGTTCAAAAAAATTGAGGAACGTATGGGGCTGGCAATCATTCATAGTCGAGCAAGCGTCGGGGTGCAAGCGCCATCGGTTAGTGTAGAAGTTCATATCAGCAACGGCATGCCAGGGTTTACCTTAGTAGGCTTGCCAGAGACAACGGTAAAAGAGTCCAAAGATCGCGTACGCAGTGCGATCATTAATTCTAACTTTCAATTTCCTGCTAAGCGGATCACCGTGAACTTGGCTCCGGCAGATCTACCCAAGGAGGGAGGACGTTTTGATCTTCCTATTGCATTGGGAATTTTGGCCGCTTCGGAGCAAATCGCGACAGATAAGCTCAAAAACTACGAATTTGTTGGTGAGTTAGCACTATCTGGTGGTCTGAGACCTGTAAAAGGTGTGCTGCCTGCTGCGCTGGAAGCTAGTAAGATTCAACGCCATTTGGTCGTCCCACATGTGAATGGCGATCAGGCGGCGCTGGTGGGGAAGGAACAACATAAATCGGCCCAATCATTACTGGAAGTATGTGCCGAGCTTTGTGGTCAACATCGACTGAATCTTTTTCAAACGCCTAAGCGAAAAACGATCGAAAAACATGGTCGAGACTTACAAGATATTATTGGCCAACAACAAGGTAAGCGAGCACTGGAGATTGCTGCCGCTGGAAACCACAACTTACTTTTCCTTGGCCCGCCAGGTACTGGAAAAACGATGTTGGCTTCGCGTTTGTGTGACTTATTACCGGAAATGAGTGACGAAGAAGCAATGGAAACCGCTTCGGTGGCATCGTTGACTCAGAGTGAAATTAATGAGCATAACTGGAAGTCGCGTCCGTTTCGTTCTCCGCATCATTCAAGTTCAATGGCGGCATTAGTCGGCGGTGGCTCGGTACCCAGACCAGGGGAGATCTCTTTAGCCCACAACGGGTTATTGTTTCTCGATGAAATGCCCGAATTTGATCGTAAAGTTCTAGACTCGTTACGCGAACCGCTCGAATCTGGCGAGATCATTATCTCTCGAGCGCAAGGTAAAACACGCTTTCCGGCTCGCTTCCAATTAGTTGGAGCCTTGAACCCAAGCCCGACAGGATATTACGAAGGCAATCAAGCGCGCACCAATCCACAAGCTATTTTGCGCTACCTTGGTCGATTATCTGGACCACTGTTAGATCGCTTTGATATGTCTTTAGAAATCCCAGCTTTGCCCAAAGGGACATTAGCAGAAGGTGGTGATCGCGGTGAGCCGACTGCTATCGTAAAAGCGCGTGTGAGCCATGCGCGTAACAATATGCTAAACCGCAGTGGTAAGGTCAATGCACTGCTAGGTAGTCGAGAAATTGAGGCGTTTTGTCCCTTGCACAAGAGTGATGCTGAGTTTCTTGAAACCGCTTTGCACCGTTTAGGGCTCTCGATTCGTGCATATCATCGTATTATCAAAGTGGCGCGAACAATCGCCGATCTGGATGGGGCGGAGCAAATTGAACGAACGCACTTGGCCGAGGCGCTTGGGTATCGAGCGATGGACCGTTTACTGAAACAGCTTACGGCGCAAGCGGTATAGAGACATGCAAAATGTCATCGCAACAAGTGTTGTGAGCGCCTTGTTGCGATGAAGGACGTTAGAAGGTGTAGTTGAGACCAAGCGACAATAGGTACTCTTTCTCCTCATAAAACGTGATATTCGAGTCAGTTTGGCTATAGCCGGCTAAAGAAATGAACGACCAGTCTTGCCAGTCAAATACGTTTTGATATTCGTAGGCCGCAAATAGGCTGATGGTGTCGTCATTTCGTGTTTTAGCAAAAGTTTGGCTAGCGGCTTGATAGTCTTTCCATGCGTAACCCGCGGTGAGAGCCAATCGATGGCGATTGATAAATTTAAACCAGCTGATGTCAAACCCGTACGAATCAAATGATTCCGCCTTACCGTCGGCATCTTGATTGATGTAGGTGAAAGCGGGTTGCAACATAGACGTTTGGTTGAGTGGAATGCGATAGTCGCCTTTGACATAGTAAAGGTTAGCATCGCGAGCAAGTGAGCGGTCTGTCACTTCCTCCTGCTCGATGTCTTTATCAGCATAAGCAAGATCAAGGTTGAAGTTCTTATCAATTAACCCTTTGATCTGAAAGCGATATGCATTGCCGTCAACATCCGTCTCTTTACGTGCGGTTCCTACTTGATAAGGGTTGCGCCAAGTTTCGCCTTTGAGTACCGTCGGCAGATAGGAAACATCGAGCACGGTGCCAGATTGTAGCTCGTGTTGATAGCCCAACTGAAAAGCGAGTGTACCTACCGCGACATCTGAGCGTGTGGTACCGGCGTAAACTTGGTGGTTGAGTCGGCTACCAAAGGTGTATGTCACACTCCCTAGCGGTGCAGCGATAACGGAACTGTCACTATCGGCACGCTTATCGAGAGAATCGATGGTGTTACTATTTTCTGTATTGAAATTGGATTCTGATGATATGAATCCGGCATTCAGCGAAATTTCACCGCCAAAACCTGCGGTTTCAGCGAGTTGAGCCTGAGCAGAACTGACGACAAAGGCCAAAGGCAAGAGAAGTAGCCTTGGTTTCATTCGTTATCTCCTTGTTGTCGAATGAGTGGTGCACATATTGGTTGCGGTAACAAATCTGACCATTCCCACGCATGTTCCAATGTGGCAAAGGCGCAGTATAATTACACGCTGTTTTATTCTTCACACATTATTACTGTTGTTTGACTATCATGTTGGCATATTTGTTATTTTTTTTTAACGCTTCTTTTGTGATTCTCAATTCTGCGGTTTGTTCACTCGCAATTTGTGTTATCGCTGTATTTAAAATATTGCTTCCTGGCGTAAAGCTAAAAGCGATAGCGACCGCTTGTGCCAATAAGGTGATGTGGTTATGGGCTACCGTTAATGCGTGCATTCTGGCGGTATCTAACCGTGTTGAGTGGGATGTTCAGGGCGGTGAAGCGCTTAAAAAAGACGGGTGGTATCTGCTGATCAGTAACCATCTCAGTTGGACAGATATTGTTGTGCTTTGCTGCGTGTTTAAAGACCGTATTCCCATGCCGAAGTTTTTTCTCAAGCAACAACTGCTGTATGTGCCTTTCATCGGGATGGCGTGTTGGGCGCTCGACATGCCATTTATGCGTCGCTATTCGCGAGAGTATCTGATCCGCAACCCTCATAAGCGAGGTCAAGATTTAGAGACGACACGTCGCTCGTGCGCTAAATTCAAACACACTCCAACCACAGTGGTTAACTATGTCGAAGGAACCCGATTTACCGAAGAAAAGCAGCGTAAGAGTAAAGCAAACTATCAATATTTGCTGCAACCAAAATCGGGCGGGATTGCGTACACGTTAGCGGCGATGGGGGAACAGTTCGAGAGCATTATCGACGTGACGTTGGCGTACCCAAAAAATACGCATAAACCGTTCAAGGATTTATTGATGGGTCGAATGGGCAAGGTGGTTGTGCGTGTGAATGTGTTACCCGTTGATGAACGAGTGCTCGGTGATTACTTCAACGATAAGCCCTATAAGCGGCAATTTCAGCAATGGCTGAGTGATGTGTGGCAAGAAAAAGATCGGTTACTACAAGAGATTTACAAGTAAACAAAAGGGGAGCGACGTGCTCCCCTTTTGATTGATATCGATGTGCTTATTTTAGTGTCAGCAAGTAGTTCACCAGAGAGAAGTACTCATCCATCGTTTTGATGCTTTGTGCTTGAACTAGGTATTTGTTGTTAACGATAACCGCAGGAACGCCGGTTAGACCGCTGTTTTCAAATTGCTTGTCCATACGGCGAACCATTGAATCAACCGCGAAGCCTTTGAATGCAGAATCGAATTTTTTCGCATCTACACCTTCATCAAGGAAGATTTGACGAAGTTCTTCATCATTACGTGGTGCTTTCTTTAGATTGTGGATGCGGTTAAACATCACTGGCACCATTTTGTCTTCCACTTTTAGTGCAACCATCGTTGCGTAGGCTTTGCTCATTGATGGGCCCATGTTGCCACCCATGAAAGAAACGTGGTTTTTTAATAGCTTAGTACCTTCTGGCAACTGCTTTTTCAGTTGCTGGATAACCGGTTCAAAGCTATTACAGTGCGGGCAGTAGAAAGAGAAAAACTCCGTCACAAGAGGTTTTTTTGATGCCTCAAGATCCAATAATTTGTAATGTTCACCTTCTTTGAATTGCGCTGCATGTGCCGACAGGCTTAACATCAGCATAGAAAACAGTGCGAACAGTTTTTTCATCGAAATATCTCCATTTTTGAATTTTTGGCCTGACTTACCATTGAGGCATTAAAGACAGCGGTGCTTCTTCTAAAGCGGCGATCTGCTCTTTAAATGCAAGGACCTGACCTTCCCAGTATTTTGGCTCATTAAACCATGGAAAAGCGAGAGGAAATGCAGGGTCATGCCAACGTTTTGCCAGCCATGCCATATAGTGCACCATTCGTAGACCGCGAAGTGGCTCGATTAGTTTCAATTCTGCAGGATTAAAGTCGCAAAACTCTTGGTAAGCCTCTAAAACAATATCCAACTGCATCAGTTTGTCTTGGCGTTCACCGTTCAATAGCATCCATAAGTCTTGTACTGCAGGGCCGTTACGAGCGTCATCCAAATCAACAAACATAGGGCCATCTCGCCACAAAATATTGCCTGGGTGGCAATCGCCATGCAAACGAATGATATTGAAGCCTTCTTGCCAGTGGCTTTCAATTGATTTGATCAGCATATCCAAGTCATTGAAGAAGCTGTTCTCCAAGTGCATTGGAATCATATTGGCGTTTTGCAGAATCTCTCTTGGTTGATACAGGTATTCTTGTAAGCCGATCGTAGGGCGATGTTGGAAGGCTTGGCGGCTGCCGACTTTATGGATTCGGCCAAGGAAACGCCCTACACCTTCGAGCTGATCTAAATTGTCAACCTCGTATTGGCGACCACCCACGCTATCAAACAGCGCAAAAGCATAGCCTTGATAGTGATGCAGGGTTTCACCGTTGATGCGCACAGGTGGTGCGATGGGGATCTCATTGCCAATCAGCTCTAAAGTAAAGTTGTGCTCCTCTTGGATCTGTTCATTGCTCCAACGTTCAGGACGGTAAAACTTGACGACATAACGACGACGCTCTTCGTCAGTAAATTGATAAACACGGTTTTCGTAGCTATTGAGGGGAAGAAAGCCTGATTCTGCGCGAACGCCGATGCTTTCTAACGCGTACCACATAAAGTCTGGGGTAAGGGCGTCAAAGTTAAACATACTTTGGGACATATAAACAAAAAGGCTCATTACTGAGCCTTTTTCCATTAGTCATCGAAGTTATAGCTTCTTGATAAATCGGCTTTCCACTTCAATGGTGAATTCGTTGCTCTTATCGGTGAGTATAAACTGAATTGTCGTAATCGCAGAGTTTAGCTTGTCAGGATCGGCACCAAGACTCATTGGCAGGTTCAATACCTCACCTGGCTGGACCTGAATTGTCTGCTTACCATACCAGCTTACATCGGATAGCCCTTCAACATCCAACGAGTACTCTTGCACTTGCTGAGTTTTGTTGATCACCTTGAGGGTGTAGGTGTTTTCTACTTCGCCCGAGCTATTAACGCGGAACAGTTGGTTACGGTCGCGAATAACACTCATACCGGCTGGGTCTACCGCTGCAATTTGGGCAAAGAAAAGACCGACCATGACCAGTAGCACAGCTCCATAGCCCAGCAGCTTCGGACGCATGACTTTGGTACTCTTACCCGATAAGCGGTGCTCGGTGGTGTAACTAATTAGGCCCTTCTCGTAGCCCATGCGATCCATGGTGTTGTCACACGCATCAATACAGGCGCCACAGTTGATACATTCATACTGCAAGCCGTCACGAATATCGATACCTGTTGGGCACACCTGCACACACAAGTCACAATCAATACAATCACCCAAACCAAGTTGCTTTGGATCGGCTTTGCGCGGACGTGGGCCACGTTTTTCCCCACGTTTTGCATCGTAGCCAACGATGAAGGTGTCTTTATCAAACATGGCAGACTGGAAGCGCGCGTAAGGACACATGTGAATACACATGATGGAACGCATCCAACCAGCATTACCATAAGTACAAATGGCAAAGAACATTACCCAAAAGACGGGCCAGAAGTTGGCGTTAAAGGTGAAAAAGTCGATAACCAATTGCTTCATTGGTACGAAGTAGCCAACAAAAGTAAAACCAGTGGCGAGTGCAATGGCAAACCAAGCTATATGTTTGACGGTTTTACGCATCGCTAAATTCGCCGTCAGCTTATTGGAGTCTTGTTTACGGCGTTTATTGGCACTACCTTCGAGCTTCTCTTCAAACCAGATATACATGAAGGTCCAGACGGTTTGTGGGCAGAGATAGCCACACCAAACCCGACCTAAGAAGGTGGTAATAAAGAACAACCCAAACGCCGCGATCACAAACAGCAAGGCGAGTAGGGTAAGATCTTGTGGGTACAGGGTGGTACCGAAAAAGTTGAACTGCTGGTTGCCAATATCGAGCAAGATCGCTTGACGTTCACCGTAAGGAATCCACGGTATCAAAGCGAAGAGAAGTAGTAAGAACCAACCACCGTAACGACGTAGTTTCTGGTAAGTTCCTTTACTTTCGCGTACATAGATGCGATTACTTGGGTTAAACCGATCCCCGTTTCCTTTGTGGGTTTTGGGATTATAGGTTTTAGGAGTCACATCTTTGATATCGATCTTGTCCTGACTCATGCACTCATCCTTCTTAGGCTTTTATAATGTACGGCGTCATTTCTATTGATGTCGCTCGATGACATTGCTGCTCGTTCCGTCATAAAGATGACCGAACATAATTATTTTAGTAAATACTGATGAACGGCGATTATACAATCAATAACAATTCCGTTTCTTTAACGCAGTCAATGTTTAACAACAAAAATCAGTACAGTTAACCTGATAATTGGCTGAACAGTTATAACCAATTGTGGGACTAAAAACTTTGGTTATAAAAAAGCGACTCACAGAGAGAGTCGCTTAAAGAATACTGGCTGTTGAGCTGGTTATTTGATGATGCCACGAGCGCGTAGGATCGCCGTTTTAAAATCGTCCTCTTGGTCTTTTTTGAGTCCAGGGATCATTTCATCTTTGCTGCTATTACGCATTTTAAGGTGGTAGATCAGTACATCGTCGGTCAGATCTTCTAGCTTTCCTTCATAGCCTGCTTCTTTTGCCAGCTTAACGATGAACTGCAATAGGTTCAGCTCTTGCTCTTTATGCCATTCAGGCTCTAGTAGCTCAAGCAGCTCTTCAATGCGATGACACTTCATTTCTTTCTCCACAGAATTTATAGGTGTAATTAGCAGTAAAGGTACCAAATTGCTTTGCGAAGACCAAATAGGAAAAACTATCTCTTTCACTGTAGTTTGTTCTAAGTCTTTGAAGCTTTATGAGTCGCGTGCAAAGAAAAAAGCGCAGCTGGCGCCGCGCTTTTGATTAAGCTGCTTTGATAACTTTGGCCGGAACACTCGACATCATTGCTGTCTTCTCAACCAATGTCATTGCTGGCGCAACTTGCTTTGCCTTTGGTGCAGTAGTAAAGCCACTGCGGCGGCGCATTGCACTAGTATTAGTGTGTGCGAACCTGACTGTTGTTGGGCGCATTAATTTACCTAACTGTCAGGCATATCCATTGCCGATGTAATGGCCTGAATCATTATGAGCTAGGCTCCAACAAGATTGAAGAATCACTCTTCTGGCTCTCGCCAATCCAGTTAATGAGTCAGGAATACCGATATGCATGCATATCAAGTGTAAGATTAGCATCCTTGTAATAATTGGTCGATAGTTGAGCAATTGAATTGTTTAGATTTTGTCATTTTGTCGCGATGTTCGAGGCAATTTTTGTTTGATCCCACGATCAGCAGTAGTAGTATGAGATCTCGATGAAGGAGGTGCCTATGTCATTTTTGAAGAAGACACTTGCCAGTTTTGGGATTGGGAGCGCGAAGGTAGACTCAATCTTAAACCAAGACGTGCTATACCCAGGTCAAAGTGTGGATGTGTCGATCCATGTATATGGTGGTGCGACTGAACAAGCGATCGACAACATTGATTTAAAACTCTGTTGCCGCTACATCGCAGAAGCCCCTGATGACCGTGGTGCGCGAGAAGGACACAGCATGCGCCGAGTACCTCAAACTCATGTGCTTGCTAAGTGGAGTCTCCCTTACGCATTTACCATCCATTCCGGCGAAGAGCGTACCTTCGATGTTAAGCTCGATGTGCCTTGGAACACGCCTGTCACCATTGGTGATGCCAAAGTATGGTTAGAAACCGGCTTAGACGTTGCCGCTGCTTTGGATCCGACTGATAAAGACATCCTCACCGTTCGACCTGATCCACTGATGGATGCGGTACTATCTGCATTTGAAGCGCAAGGTTTACGAATTCGCCAGGTGGAATGCGAGGAAGTGAAAGGATTCGATCTACCATTTGTGCAAGAGTTTGAACTGGTGCCAACCGACGGACCTTACCACGGCGTGTGGCGCGAATTAGAATTTGTTGCCCACCGCAGTGAGCAAGAGCTCAAGTTGTGGTTTGAAGTTGACCGCACACGCAAGGGGCAAGGTGGCATGCTCGCGAGCTTACTGAGTAGTGGCAAACTCAAGCGAGAGCTGACCATTCCTGCCACGACTAAGCCAGATCAAGTTGGCGAACTGGTACTCAATTATCTCGATCAAACTACTGCCGTTCATGAGTCTTAATTTAAGCTTACACGTGTAAGCCTAATGTGCCATACTAGAGCAAATTTCAAACTCTAGTATAGGCGCATTGATGTCCGAGCTGCAGAAACCTCAATACAGTCAACGTGAAGAACTGGCCAATACCATCACCCACGGTATAGGGATGATTTTTGGTATTGTTGGCTTGATACTGCTGTTAGTTAAAGCCATAGACCATCAAGCTGACACTTTAACGCTTACCAGTATGGCGATTTATGGTGCGAGTATTATCGTGCTATTTTTGGCCTCGACGCTCTATCATGCGATCCCTCATCCCAAAGCGAAACGTTGGCTAAAAACCTTCGACCACTGTGCTATTTATCTTTTGATAGCAGGCAGCTATACCCCTTTCTTGTTAGTCAGCTTAAGAACACCTCTAGCATTTGGGTTGATGATCGTTATTTGGAGCATTGCGTTGATCGGCATCATCATGAAAGTTGCGTTCGTCTATCGATTTAAAAAGCTTTCTTTGATGACGTATTTGGTGATGGGATGGTTATCGTTGATTGTGATTTATCAGTTGGCGATCAACTTGGATGTCGGCGGACTTACACTGCTTGCTGCTGGTGGAGTTGTGTATTCACTGGGCGTGATTTTCTACGTTGCGAAGCGCATTCCCTTTAACCATGCGATTTGGCACGGCTTTGTTTTGGCTGGCTGCGTGTGCCATTTCTTTGCTATTTATTACTTTGTTGAGCCTATCTAGCCGATAGGCTCAACAAAGAATATTAAACACGTATTAGCGAGTTTTTACCTCTAGCACTTTGGCAGAAAACTGGTATTGCTGTGATTGCGGTACAGCCAATTTAATGCTCTTACCTTGTTCCGCTTGCTGTGGTCGCAGGTAGGTATCCGCCATGCGCTTGATGGATTGCCAAACCGTCACGTTTTCTTTTGCCAGTTGCTGACCAGACATATCAAACACTTGCACCTCAACTTCCACTTGAATGACAGATTGAGAGCTTTGGTTAGTGATTGATGTAGGCAAAATAAGCTCACCGCTTTGATAGCTTGCTGAACCAATCAATACATCCACACCTGAATCTGATAGCTGCATGGTTGGCTTTTTGGCGTTTACCACCACGGTCGTGCCAACGGTTTTCGTTACCACAGGAATTGTCGCAATCGCAGGAGCTGCGATTGTTTCAACTACGCTTGCTGTTGTTTGTGTCTCCGTCGCTTGCTGCGCCGGTTTTTTCATGACGTACTCCCAGGTAAAGTCATCGTTCAACTTCACTTCTCGACCATCGGCTAAAGTGATGACCTCGGCGGCGTATGTGGATGAGGCGGCAAGTAGGGTCGCCAGAGTAATCCATGTTTTCATTGTTATACCTTTTAATTAGAGTCTGCTTAGCGGCGCCAAAACGCAGGAAAGAACAGTACAAGAATAGTCAGAATTTCCAAGCGGCCCATTAACATCCCAAAGCTTAAGAGCCATTTGGCAGTATCGGGCAGAGGCGCGAAGTTGCCTGTCGGGCCAATCACACTGCCCATACCAGGGCCAACATTGGCAACGGCGGTGATTGAGCCAGAAATACTGGTCACAGGGTCGAGGCCTAGTGCACTTAAACAACCCGCGATAAAGATAATGGTGATAAAAAACATCAAGCCAAATGCCACCACTGAGCGAACAATATCATCATTCACCGGTCGCTGGTTATAACGCTGTACAAACACCCCTGAAGGGTGAATCAACTTCATCATTTGTTTGTTTAGCAGCGTCATCGCAATTTGGAAGCGGAAGATTTTGATCCCGCCAGACGTTGATCCTGAGCATGCTCCCGCCATCATTAAGAATGCGAAAAGAGTGGTGGGTAATGCGCCCCATGCGGTGAAGTCTTCTAAGCCAAAGCCAGTTGTGGTGACGACAGAGACAATATTAAACATCGACACTCGCAGGGCATCCAAAATGGTGTACCCATCTCGAATCACTAACCAAGCTGAAATCACTAAGCTTGAGAATACGAACAGGTACGCAAATCCTCTAACTTGAGCGTCGTTAACCAACACATCAATACGGCGTTTACGTAACGCGGCGATAAAGAGCAAAAACGGCAAACCACCTAAGAACATAAAGGTAGTGGCCACCCAATGTGCGCCATTAGAGAAGTGGTTCATTGACCCATCAGATGTAGAGTATCCACCCGTCGATAGCGTAGTAAAGGCATGGTTGATTGCTTCGAACAGGTTCATGCCGGTGATCAAGTAGCCCAAAATACATAGGCCCGTTAGCATTAAATATACCGCTACGATGTTTTTGGCGACCGTTTTCGCTCTTGGACTACTTTTATCCGACCAATCTGATGATTCGGTTTGGAATAGCTTCATACCACCGACATTCAGCATAGGTAACACTGCTACCGCCATCACGATAAAACCAATGCCACCAAGCCATTGTAAAATAGAGCGCCACAGCAATATGCTCGGCGCCATGTTGTCTAGGCCACTGAGCACCGTTGAGCCCGTCGTGGTGATACCCGACATCGTTTCGAAGTAGGCGTCGGTGAAGCTGATGTGGTTGATAAACACAAATGGCAAGGCGGCAAACGCACTCGCGATGGTCCAAACCAAACTGGTGATGAGGAACATATCGCGTACGCTGAGTTTGAACTTGGCGGTTCGACCTATCGTTAGGCAGATGAAGGCGGCAAGGTGCGTGATCACAACGGCTTGGGCGAAATCGAGGAATCCCCCCGTACCGGTAAAGAAAGCGACCAAAGTCGGCACGTACATAAACAGGGCCAGTTTGGATAAAACTAGCCCGATAACAAACAGTACGGGACGTAAGTTGACCATAGGAAAATCCTAGAGGAAGAATGGACTCGGCTGGAATAGCGCTTCGACGTCTGATACGTATTTTTTGTTGACCAGGAACATCACCACATGGTCATCCTGCTCGATGACCGTACGGTCGTGGGCAATAAGAACTTCTTCGCCACGAACGATAGCACCAATGGTGGTCCCAGGTGGAAGTTTTATATCTCCAATTGCACGTCCAACCACTTTGGATGTACTTTCATCACCGTGAGCGACGGCTTCAATCGCTTCCGCAGCACCGCGGCGAAGTGAGGACACGTTTACGATATCAGCGCGACGAACGTGCGTTAGCAAGGCTGAAATAGTGGCTTGCTGAGGTGAGATTGCTACATCAATTACGCCGCCTTGTACCAGGTCTACATAAGCGCCACGTTGGATCAGCACCATCACTTTTTTGGCGCCCATGCGTTTTGCCAACATTGCAGACATGATGTTGGTTTCATCTTCGTTGGTCAGCGCGATGAAGACGTCGACTTGGTCGATGTTCTCTTCCGAGAGAAGCTCTTGGTCTGCCGCATCACCGCAGAACACGATGGTGTTTTCTAGTTGCTCAGAGAGCTTTTCTGCACGCTGGTAGTTACGCTCAATCAGCTTCACGCTGTAAGTTTGCTCTAGGCGTTTAGCCAAGCTTGCGCCGATGTTACCCCCGCCAACAATCATGATGCGGCGGTACGGTTTTTCTAGACGCTGAAGCTCACTCATCACTGAGCGAATATGATTACTTGCTGCAACGAAGAACACTTCATCGTCGGCTTCAATAATCGTGGTGCCTTGTGGGCGAATCGGGCGACCCTGGCGGAAAATAGCCGCCACACGGGTATCGATGTGCGGCATGTGCTCACGCAAAGCAGACAGCGCATTACCCACCAGCGGGCCACCATAGTAGGCTTTCACCGCCACTAGGCTGACTTTCTGTTCAGCAAAGCTCACCACTTGCAGCGCGCCTGGGTATTGGATCAGACGTTCGATGTAGCTCGTGACGAGTTCTTCTGGTGCGATAAGGTGATCAACAGGAATAGCGCCAGATTTAAACAGGGCTTCTTTTTCTGCCAAGTATTCTGGAGAGCGAATACGTGCAACGCGGTTTGGGGTATTGAATAGAGTGAACGCGACCTGACAGGCGGCCATGTTGGTTTCATCAGTGTTGGTTACTGCGACGAGCATATCGGCGTCTTGCGCGCCAGCTTCATGCAGCACGTCTGGGTGGCTCGCATGGCCATTGACCACACGCAGGTCGTATTTGTCCTGCAATTCACGCAGTCGGTCGGCATTATTGTCGACGATGGTGATGTCGTTGTTTTCACCCACTAGGTTTTCTGCCAGTGTGCCGCCAACCTGACCTGCACCAAGAATAATGATCTTCATACTCTTTTCTCGTATCTGAAAAAGGCGATTGAAATCACTTCAATCGCCCTATTTAGCATGCTGTTACGCGTGTGTTTTAGTTAGCACTGCGTAGTAGAAACCATCCATATCTTCTTCGCCTGGTAGAATTTGACGACCAGGCTGGTCGGGATCAGAATCCAGCAGTTGCGCATCCGCGGTACGTGCTAAAAACGCTTTTACTTGCTCCACGTTTTCTTGCGGTGTGATTGAACAAGTCGCGTAAACCATGGTGCCGCCGGGCTTCAGTTGCGTCCACATGGCATCAAAAATTTCACTTTGTAGCTCTGCTAATGCGGCGATGTCGTCTGCACGACGTAGCCATTTGATGTCTGGGTGACGACGAATCACGCCAGTCGCAGAACATGGGGCATCCAGCAAAATGCGATCAAATTGCTCGCCTTGCCACCATTCTTGTGGATTACGCGCATCACCGCAAACCACTTTTGCCTGAAGGTTGAGACGCTTCAGGTTTTCATGCACACGTTTCAAGCGTGTGTCGTCGCAGTCAATCGCGACCACTTCACTGCCCGACGTGCGCTCTAGAATGTGCGCCGTCTTGCCACCTGGCGCAGCACAGCAATCTAAAATCCGTTCGCCGTCTTGTGGTTTTAGATAGTTGATCGAGAGCTGCGCTGCCGCATCTTGTACCGAAACCCAACCTTTATCAAAACCAGGTAGCTTCATCACGTCACATGGTGCGGCCAATTTTATGGCGTCCATTGCTTCTGTGTGTGGCGTGCTATCAATGTTTTCATTTTTGAGCAGCGCAAGGTATTCATCACGAGTGTGGTGTTGGTGATTTACACGGAGCCACATTGGTGCTTTTTGGTTGTTCGCTTCAACTATGCTTTCCCATTGCTGTGGGTAGGCCTCTTGCAGCAGTTTTAGTAACCAGCTTGGGTGACCGTACTTGCCAGCGTTGTTGCTGACGGCCATTTGGTCGAGTTCTTCTTGGTTGCGCTGGTAGTTACGCAATACCGCGTTAATCAAACCACGCAGACGAGGACCTTTCAGCTCTTTAGTGCCTTCAACCGTTTCACCGACTGCTGCGTGCGCAGGAATACGCATGAAGCTCAGTTGGTAAATACCAACCAGAATTAGGTGATGGAATACACGTTGTTTGCCTTTGAGGGGCTTATCCATCAACTGGTTTGCGATCATTTCTAGGCGAGGGAGGTAACGTAGCGCACCGTAACAGATCTCTTGTAACAGAGCGTGGTCACGAGGTCGTACCGTTTGTTGAGCCGCTGGAAGAGCGCTTGAAAGTGAGTGGCCCTTGTCGACGACAAGATACAGGACGTTAGCAGCCGCAGCGCGAACATTCATGATGAGTACCTTAAAGTAAAGGAGGGCATCTCTGCCCTCTAAAAGTTCGTATAATTGGGGATAATAACCCCTAGTATGGCTTAAACTAGCAGAGTGCCCACTTCAAACCAAGCCGCACGCGAATTCAGAATATCCTGAACTGACATGGCTTTTTTGCCAGGAACTTGCAGTTGCTCTAGCACCAGTATGCCGTTGCCTGTCGCAACATAGATACCGGTTTTATCTGCTTGCACGATGGTGCCGGCTGGCTTGTCACTGGTTTGCTCTGCCACACGGCTTTGCCATACTTTGATGCTGTTTTCTGCCGCCTCAAAGTGGCTCATTGGCCATGGGTTAAATGCACGAACGCAGCGCTCAATGTGCGCCGCATCGTCGTTCCAGTTGATGCGTGCTTCTTCTTTGCTGAGTTTTTTCGCATAGTTCGCTAGCTCATCGTCTTGCTTCACTGGCACTGCTTTACCCGCAGCAATGTCTGCTAGGCAGTCAATCAGGGCTTCTGGACCAAGCTCAGCCAATTTTTCGTACATTGAAGCGCTGGTATCTGTCGCTTCTATTGGCAGAGTTGCAATCTTCAGCATATCACCAGTGTCGAGACCGATGTCCATCTGCATGATGGTCACGCCAGTTTCTGCATCGCCCGCCCAAATAGAGCGTTGGATTGGAGCCGCACCACGCCAACGAGGTAGGATAGAACCATGTACGTTGATACAACCCAGTTTAGGGGTATCAAGAACCGCTTGTGGCAGCAGCATACCGTACGCCACGACAACCATAAGGTCGGCGTTCAGATCGGCAAGTTCTTGTTTCGCTTCGTCGGACTTAAAGCTTTCAGGTTGGTAAACCGGGATATTGTGTTCTAGCGCCAGTTGTTTTACCGGTGGCGCAGCCAATTTTTTGCCACGACCCGCTGGACGATCTGGGTTTGTGTAAACCGCGATGACTTCATGCTCCGAAGACAACAACGCCGCCAAGTGACGGGCGGCGAAATCCGGAGTACCTGCAAAGACAATTCGTAAAGACTGACTCAAGGTAGACTTCCTTCTAATTGGTATGGTTCGAGATTAAGCGTTTTGCTGCTTCTCGTTAAAGCGTTTGATTTTCGCTAGCTTGTCCTGAATGCGTTTGCGTTTCAGTGGCGATAGGTAATCCACGAACAGCTTACCTTGTAGGTGATCAAGCTCGTGTTGAACACAAATCGCTAGCAGGTCGTCGGCTTCAAAGGTGAACTCTTTGCCATCACGATCCAGTGCTTTAACGGTAACTTCTGCAGCGCGAGGCACAAGTGCGCGCGCACCTGGTACCGACAGACAGCCTTCTTCGATGCCATCTTCGCCACGCTTTTCCAGAATCTCAGGGTTGATTAGCACCATCGGCTCATCGCGAGTTTCTGAAATATCAATCACTACGATACGTTTGTGAATATCAACCTGCGTTGCAGCAAGGCCAATACCTTCTTCGTCGTACATGGTTTCAATCATGTCATCGACGATTTTTTGAATCTCAGGTGTCACCGCTTCAACAGGCTTTGCGACTGTGCGCAGGCGATCATCCGGGAATGTTAATACTTGTAATACAGACATATTCACTCGAAATATTGAACTGTGCCGAAACAGCACAAACCTTGTTGGCTCAATTCTAGACATTTTATAGCCTAAATGACAGCATCCTTGCACCAATTTCCATTCTGGTTCCTGCTTAATAGACCAAGGACGAGGGTCATGAATCGAATTTTCCGCAACGTTGCCAGTGTTACGTTGCCGTTACTTTTCTCTTTCAACGCTGTAGCAAATGTGGATGCGAACCCACTGACTGTTAAAGATGATGCGCCACAAACATATGTAGTTGTGAAGGGCGATACGCTATGGGATATTTCGGCCATGTACTTGGATAGCCCGTGGTTGTGGCCTCGTTTATGGCAAGTAAACCCGGAAATCGATAACCCTCATTTAATTTATCCCGGAGACAAGCTGTCTTTGGTATGGATTAACGGTCAGCCCGTGTTGAGCCTAAAACCGGTTAAGAAGCTGAGCCCGAAAGCTCGCATCACAGAAAAGAAAGCCGTACCAACGGTCGCGGAAGGTTTGGTGATGCCTTACCTCAAATCGGATCGGTTGCTAGATAAAGATTCGTTGAACAATGCTGCAAAAGTGATGGGTAGCAGCAAAGGCAGTAAGTATCTGACTACAGAAGATGTGCTGTATATCAATGGCAATCAGACCGCGACAGGTTGGGCTATTTACCGACCAGTAGCTACCTTTTCGCGTGACGATGTGTCCGAAGAGATTACCGCGCTGCGTTTGATTGCCAAAGGCGAGCTCGTTGAAGCTTCGAGTGATTATTCAGGTTTGAAGCTTACATCGCAAATGCAAGAAATCCTACGTAACGATATCGCGTTGCCAAATCAATCGGTTGAGAATACTGACTTCACGACTACGTTCTATCCGCTGCCGTCGCCACAAGGCAGTTCTGCAAAGTTGCTAGGTAATATCGAAGGTATTCGCTTTAGTTCAACTAACCAAGTCGTGGTGATTGATAAAGGCACGTCAGATAATCTCAAGCAAGGCAGTGTGTTTGATTTAAAAGAAGACGCGCACCCAGTTTACAAAGACGGCGATGAGTTCAAGAAAGAGTTTGGCGTGCTTGATAAGAAAATCACTTTGCCTCAAAGCAAAGTTGGTGAGTTGCTGGTCATTCGTCCTTATGAGTACTTTAGCTTGGCACTGATCACTAACAGTACGAAACCCATTAACCAAGATATTTCGGTGGTGTCACCGTTGGCGGACGAATTAACCATCGATGAATCGACGAAATAACGATGATCTCGTTGCCTGGTTAAAACTGAGTTGTTTACCAGGCATTGGCGGCGTCAAAATGAATAAGCTACTGGCAAGAGACACGCCATGTAACATCGTAAACTTCTCTCCTGAACAGCTACAACAACTTGGGTTAACAACTAAGCAAATTCAAGCTTGGGCTTCAACAGATAAAGAAGTCGATGCTTGTTTAAGCTGGCTTGAGGCTTCTACAAACCATCATATCCTGACACTGACTGACCCGCGTTATCCACCTCAACTCAAACAAATCGTTGCACCGCCACCTCTACTTTTTGTTCAAGGAAACCCTACTTGTCTTTCTCAGCCACAAATCGCGATGGTTGGCAGTCGAAATGCGAGTATTGATGGATTACAGCATGCACGTCAGTTTGCTGCAGAGTTTGTTCAGCACGATTTTATTGTCACCAGTGGTCTCGCTTTAGGCATTGATGGTCATGCGCATGATGGTGCGTTGCAAGCGGGTGGTAAGACGATTGCGGTGCTAGGATCTGGCTTAGAAAATATTTATCCGGCACGTCATCGTGGTTTAGCGCAACGTGTTATTGAACATGGGGCTTTGGTGTCTGAGTTTCGGCCTAATGCCAAGCCGCGCCCAGAAAACTTCCCGCGTCGTAATCGTATTATTAGTGGATTATCGCTTGGTGTGCTGGTCGTCGAGGCGGCGAAAAAGAGCGGCTCGTTAATTACAGCTCGTTACGCGCTTGAGCAAGGTCGAGAAGTATTTGCGCTGCCAGCGTCAATCAATGCCCCCAATGCCTGCGGTGGAAACCAGTTGATACGTCATGGCGCTTGCCTCGTAGAAAAGACGAAAGATGTCTTAGATGAAATACAGTCCTTGCTTGATTGGTCTATTAATCAGAGTACCGATTTATTTTCTACGTTAAATGATGAAGAAGAATTGCCATTTCCTCAGCTGTTAGCTAACGTAGGAAGTGAAGCTACACCGGTTGATATTCTTGCAAACAGGACCAATATACCTGTCCAAGAAGTCATGATGCAGCTCTTAGAGTTAGAACTCTCTGGGCATGTCGTTGCGGTTTCAGGTGGCTATATTCGAAAGGGGAGGGGCTAGCTATGATGATGGATATACTGATGTATCTATTCGAAACCTACATCCATAGCGATGCAGAGTTACAGGTCGAACAAGACGAGTTGGAAGAAGAATTGCTTCGCGCTGGCTTCCAACAAAAAGATATCTATAAAGCCCTTGTCTGGTTAGAAGAGCTCGCAGCGCTGCAGCAAAGTGATACATCTTCTGCGATTTCGGCTTGTATCGCGTCATCATCGACTCGTATCTACACTGCGAAAGAGATACAGCGTTTGGATTTGGAGTGCCGAGGTTTTTTATTGTTCCTTGAGCAAATCAATGTATTGACGACAGAAACTCGTGAAATGGTGATTGACCGAGTGATGGGGCTAGAAACGAGCGAGTTTGAGCTTGAAGACCTCAAATGGATCATTTTGATGGTGCTGTTTAATGTGCCTGGTAATGAAAACGCTTATACGCTAATGGAAGAGCTGTTGTACACCAAAGAACAAGGGATTCTTCACTAACCCAATCTAGGCAAGTTCGAGTTTAGCTAGCAAGAACGCGAGCTTGTCTTTTGGTGTGTTTTTCACGAAACGGTAAGTATGAGTAGTAAAATCGACAACACCCTTTTCTCTGCCCATGAACACGCATTGGAACACGAGCCGTGTCCTAAATGTGGCAGCGAGTTGACCCTCAAACATGGCAAACACGGTCCCTTTCTTGGCTGTAGCCACTACCCAAGCTGTGATTACATCAAAGCCCTGCACAACAATGATGGACACATCGTCAAAGAGCTTGGCGTTCCTTGTCCAGATTGTGGTAACGAGTTGGTATTACGCCAAGGGCGTTATGGCATGTTTGTTGGTTGCAGTAACTATCCGGCGTGCCATCATATTGAGTCGATTAATCAACCTGAGCCAGAAAAGCAGTCGCAAGAGCACCACGCGTGTCCTGAATGCGGTAAAGGTCATTTAGTTGAACGTAAGACGCGTTTTGGTAAAACTTTCTACGCATGTGATAACTACCCTAAATGCAAATTTGCAGTGAATCTCCCTCCGGTAAAGGGGAGGTGCGAAGAATGTGGTTTTACGTTGTTGGTGGAGAAGAAACTCGCCAGTGGTGTGAAATTGCAATGTGCCAACCGTAAGTGCCAGCACACTCAACAAGGGTAAATACATCAAAGGAATTAAAAAGGGTCGCATCGTGCGACCCTTTGTGGTTTTTGGGGCTAGATTTTAGCGTTGTGCTTGTTTCGCAAACTCGTGCACGGCTGGGAATGTCATTGGATCTAAGACCTTCGCGAGAGCGCACAACCTACGGTGCAATTCTCCTGGGTAGTCACCGCATACGTTGATGTGACCCATTTTGCGCCCTTCGCGCTTCTCTTTGCCGTACCAATGGATGTGACAACCATCCATGGCGAGCAGCGTTTCTGGCAACGTATCTTCACCAAGAATATTCACCATTGAGGTTTCACGAACCAATTTCGTACTACCTAATGGTAAGCCGCATACTGCGCGCAGATGGTTTTCAAACTGACACGTTTCTGCACCTTGCTGTGTCCAGTGACCAGAGTTGTGCACGCGTGGAGCAATCTCATTCACTAAAAGTGCCCCATCGACATCAAAGAACTCAAGCGCTAATACGCCAACGTAATCTAGGCTATCTGCGACAGCCGTGAACATTTGCTTTGCTTGTTCCTGTAACTCTGGCGCATCAATCGCAGTAGAAAGACTCAATACACCGTTGGTGTGAACATTCTCTGCCAGAGGGTACACTTCCACATTTCCATCTTTGCTTCGAGCACCAACTAGTGATACTTCGCGGTTAAAAGGAACAAACTCTTCAGCAACAATCGCTTGAGTTGGTGTTGCCGCGATGCACTCTGCCATCTCAGTCCAAATGTCGTCGACTTGAGAAGCTTCTTTTAAGCGCCATTGGCCTTTACCATCGTAGCCACCCAATGCACTTTTCAGAACCATTGGCATACCAACGTGTTCAATTGCGCGCTCAAAGTCTTCACGAGTTTCAATGACGTAGTATTTCGCGTTGCGCACGCCAGCATCATCAAGCAGTGCTTTTTCAATACGGCGATCACCACCTGCTTTGATGGCTTGCGTACTTGGTAGGAACTTGCCGCTCGCTTCGCAAACCTTTAGCACGTCATGTGGAATATGCTCGAACTCGGCAGTAATCACATCAACTTGCGTAATCGCATTTTCCAAGCCATGGCCAAGTACCTGTTGAGTTAAAGGGTGAACGACATCACCGCTGCTGACATCGTAAGCTGAAATTTGAATATTCAGTGGCGCACCAGCCAGAGACATCATACGAGCCAACTGACCCGCACCAAGAACCAGTACATGCATCTGATTAATCCTCTGCAGGGTTTGGATTTGCGAGAACTGTTTCCGTTTGCTCATTACGGAATGCTTCTACCTTCGCCATGATGTTTTCATCATGAGTGCCTAGGATTTGCGCTGCTAGGATACCGGCGTTTGCTGCGCCCGCTTCGCCAATCGCCAATGTACCAACCGCAACTCCCTTTGGCATCTGTACAATAGAGAGCAGTGAATCCATACCTTTCAGTGCACGAGACTGAACGGGAACCCCAAGCACTGGCAAACTAGTAAACGCCGCCGCCATACCTGGTAGGTGGGCTGCACCACCTGCGCCTGCGATGATAACTTTGATGCCGCGTTCTTTTGCGCCACTAGCGTAGTCAGCCAGTAATTGAGGAGTTCGGTGTGCTGACACGACTTTTGTTTCGTAAGGCACGCCAAATTGATCTAGCATGTCCGCTGCTAGTTTCATGGTTGGCCAATCGGATTTAGAACCCATGATGATACCGACTTTCATCTCAAACTCCTTTAAGCTGCAAAAATTAGGTGAGCTATAAATTTGTGCGCATTATACGGGGATTTTTATCTCAAGCAAACGTTTGCGTCTTGTTGTTGGCGCTATTGATACATTTTATAAAAAAATTGCTTTAGTGTCTGAGAATGAATATTTGTACACTTAGTGAAAACAACACAGTCAAACAAATAGGAAGTAATCGGTGGATAACTTTGAACAAGTGCTCAACGCACTCAAGCAAGGCGAAGTGATTGCCTATCCAACAGAAGGGGTTTTTGGTGTCGGATGTGATCCAGATAACCCAGAAGCAATTCAAAAGCTATTAGAGCTCAAGCAGCGTCCGGTAGAAAAAGGGCTGATTCTCATCGCTGCAAGTTACGATCAGCTCTTGCCTTATATTGATGAATCTCAGTTGACTGAAGAACAATTACAGACTGTTCATGCCACTTGGCCAGGCCCATACACTTGGATCATGCCAGCGAGCGATAAAGTATCCAACTGGGTTTCAGGGCAGTTTGATTCAATTGCGGTTCGTGTGACTGATCATCCTTTGGTGCAAAAAATGTGTAATGCATTCGGAAAGCCGTTAACCTCTACCAGCGCGAATCTTTCCGGCTTACCACCGTGTATGACCACGGAAGAAGTCGAAGAACAGTTGGGTGATAAGCTGGTCGCCATTCTTCGTGGCGAGACCAGCGGTCGTGATAAACCCAGCGAGATTCGTGACGCCAAAACTTCACAAATATTAAGACAGGGTTAACCCTGCTAGCCAGCCATCATTAGGTTTCACGTAATAGGTAATAACGTATGTCAGCGATCGATAAGCACGCCGTAAAGCAGTTCTTGATGTCACTTCAGGACTCCATTTGTCAGCAGTTAGAACAAGAAGATGGAAAGGCCGTCTTTGTCGAGGATGCATGGCATCGTGAACCGGGCGAACGTCTTGGTGGCGGTGGGCGCTCACGTGTTTTGCGTGATGGCCTTGTTTTCGAGCAGGGAGGCGTGAACTTCTCGCATGTGGAAGGGAAAGAAATGCCAGCATCTGCGACAGCGCATCGTCCAGAGCTAGCGGGTCGTCGTTTTGAAGCGATGGGTGTTTCTTTGGTTATTCACCCTAAAAACCCTTATGTACCGACTTCACACGCCAATGTCCGCTTCTTTATTGCAGAAAAAGATGGCGAAGACCCAATTTGGTGGTTTGGTGGTGGTTTTGACCTAACGCCGTTCTATCCATTTGAAGAAGATTGCCAATCATGGCACGACACTGCAAAACTGCTTTGTGCGCCATTTGGTGACGATGTTTACCAAGAGCATAAAGCATGGTGTGACAAATACTTCTTCCTACCACATCGTAATGAAACTCGCGGTGTTGGCGGTTTGTTCTTTGATGATCTAAACCAGTGGGAATTTGATAAGTGTTTTGCTTACATCAAAGCTGTCGGTGAAGGCTATTGCCAGGCTTATTTGCCGATCGTTTCTCGTCGTAAAGAGATCGAGTATGGTGAGCGTGAGCGTGAATTCCAACTATATCGTCGCGGCCGTTACGTAGAGTTCAACTTAGTGTATGACCGTGGCACCTTATTTGGTTTACAAAGCGGTGGGCGTACTGAGTCGATTCTGATGTCAATGCCGCCGCTCGCTCGCTGGGAGTACTGCTACGAGCCAGAAGCGGGATCGCCAGAAGCTGAGCTTTACGAGCGATACCTAACGCCCCAAGAGTGGTAAGCACGGAATCTCCTTTTCTATATAGATAGATAGTGATAGGGTCATCTGTAATCAGGTGGCCCTGTTTTCTCTATATCTAAGTAAGGAACAAAGGTAAGGAAATGACCCAGCAAATCGATCGCTATGCCGTGTTTGGTAATCCTATCGGACACAGTAAGTCGCCATTCATTCACACCTTGTTTGCTCGTCAAACTAATCAATCTTTGGTGTACACCGCAGAAAGTGCACCTGTTGATGGTTTTATTGACGCGGCGAAGGTGTTTTTTGCTGAAGGTGGCAAGGGGTGCAACATCACTATGCCATTTAAAGAAGATGCTTATCAATTTGCTAGTCGATTGACAGAACGGGCTCAGTTAGCAGGCGCGGTAAATACCCTCAAGAAGTTAGACGATGGTGAAATCATCGGTGACAACACTGATGGTGCAGGTTTAGTGCAAGATCTGCTTCAGCATCAGGTTGTATTGGAAGGTGCGCGAATCCTAATTATTGGCGCTGGTGGTGCAGCTCGTGGTGTTATTAAGCCACTACTCGATCAAAAGCCGACCTCTTTAACCATTACCAACCGTACCTTTAGTAAAGCACAAGAGCTCGCAGAGCTGTTTGTCTCTCATGGTCCTATCGTAGCGAGAGAGATGGAAAGTATTGATGAAGAGTATGATGTCATCATTAACTCTACCTCCGCTTCTCTTAGTGGTGAACTGCCTGCTATCTCTTCCTCTATCTTTGCCGCCAACAGCACAAGCTATGACATGATTTATGGCAAAGGAGTGACGAGCTTTAACTTATGGGCAAGAGAAAATGGTGCCGCTCATGCGTATGACGGTCTTGGAATGCTGGTTGGGCAGGCTGCAGAAAGCTTTATGCTTTGGCGTGGCTTACGTCCTGGTGCCAAACAAATTCTCAGAGAACTAAGAAAGAACCTTGAAGGTCAATAAGCGATGAATCAATCCATCTTATTCCCAGATATTCAATCATGGGATGAAGTATCACAATCGGTAAACTTTTCGGCGCAACAATCAGGCGCACTAATAGAGTGCTTTGTGACGAAACAAAAGCTAGAAAAGCTCAGTGGTTCACTGATCGAAACTGAGCAAGCGGCAATTAAAGTGTTTACTGATTACCGATTCGACCTAGAAGAAATGGCTGAAGAGCTAATAGAAGATGAAGCCTTCAACGAAGAAGGCCATATCATCATCGGTTAACAGGGCTTTAGTTCAAGTCTTTTACTTCATTTAAGTAGTCGTTTTTGTTCTGCACATAGTTATTGGCAGACTTTTGCAAGAAAGCTCGTTCTTTTTCTGATAGAGGGCGAGCTTGTTTTACTGGGCTTCCAACATATAAGTAGCCACTTTCTAATACTTTCCCAGGTGGCACTAAACTGCCTGCTCCGATCATCACCTCTGACTCAATTACAACAGCATCTAAAACAATAGCTCCCATACCAACCAAAACACGATCGTGGATCTGACAACCGTGCAGCATCACTTTGTGGCCAATCGTAACGTCATTACCAATAATCAATGGGTAGCCGTTTGGGTTTTCGGCGTTCTTATGGGTGACATGCAAAACACTGCCATCTTGAATATTCGTTCGATCACCAATGTGAATGTGGTTTACATCACCTCGCGCTGCTACCAGTGGCCAAATGCTAGAATCATCGCCAATTCGGATATCACCGACTAAAACAGAGGTTGGGTCAACGTAAACACGCTCACCAAGTTCAGGCTTTATACCTTTGTAGCTTCTCATTGAGCTCATCTTTTTTCCTTATTCAGGGCGATTACAGGGTGTATGGAGGTAGAATAGTAGTGAAAACTCGCCTTTTAGAATAAAAAACACCCAAACGATAAAAAAATCAAAAAAAACGAGAAAAAGGGCTTGCCAATGTGATCGCAATCTCTATAATGCCACCTCGCTGA
>NZ_JAWOTF010000018.1:0-78246 GCF_033338735.1 Vibrio sp. Vb1127
TTGGAGATCTGGCTCGCATTAGACAAAGTGCTTTATCTTGAAGAACGTGGTTACCGTGTTAGATTGTCAGAGTTTTGCCCTAAATCGGTCACGCCTAGAAATATTTTAATTTGTGCATATAAGATTTAGTTATTCTTTATAGCCAAATACTCTATATGAAAAAGCCCACTTCAGTGTGGGCTTTTGTAAACAAAACGTGACAAGTTATGTTTTATTTTGTCATTAATTGAACATAGCAATAGCTTGAGTTGGTTCAACGTATTCCAAGTCAAAGCTTTCTGCTACTTCTTTACACGTTACTTTTCCGTGAATAACGTTTAGACCTTCAAGGAAGCCTTTATCTTCTAGAAGTGCTTCGCGGTAGCCTTTATTTGCTAACTTCACGATGTATGGAAGTGTAGCGTTGTTGAGTGCAAATGTTGAAGTGCGAGCAACTGCGCCAGGCATATTTGCTACACAGTAGTGAACCACTTCATCAACGATGTAAGTTGGATCTGCGTGAGTTGTCGCGTGTGAAGTTTCGAAACAACCGCCTTGGTCAATTGCCACGTCAACCACTGCCGCACCAGGCTTCATCTTAGCAATATGCTCTTTAGTGACCAGTTTAGGTGCTGCTGCGCCAGGAATTAGAACGGCACCGATAACAAGGTCCGCTTCTAGAACATGCTTCTCGATAGCGTCTTCAGTAGAATAAACCACTTTTGCGCGACCTTGGAATTCTTCGTCAAGCTTACGAAGTGTGTCTACGTTACGGTCTAGAATAGTGACGTCAGCGCGAAGGCCAACCGCCATACGAGCGGCGTTTGCACCAACAACGCCACCACCAACGATAACGACTTTTGCAGGTTCAACACCAGGTACGCCGCCTAGGAGTAGACCACGACCGCCATGCGATTTTTCCAACGTTTGCGCACCAGCTTGGATAGACATCCGACCTGCCACTTCTGACATTGGTGCTAACAGTGGCAAACGACCCATATTATCTGTTACAGTCTCATAGGCTATACAGACAGCTTTGCTCTTGATTAGCTCATCAGTTTGTGGAAAATCTGGTGCTAGGTGTAAATAAGTAAATAAAATTTGCCCTTCGCGGAGCATTGCTCTCTCTACTGCTTGGGGTTCTTTTACTTTTACAATCATGTCTGCTTGCGCAAATACGTCAGCAGCATGAGGGAGAATGGATGCGCCGACAGCGATGTAATCATCGTCTGAAAAACCAATGCCGGCACCTGCATTGGTCTCAACTAAAACTTGGTGACCATGTGAGATGAGTTCTCTCACGCTAGCTGGGATCATACCAACACGATATTCGTGATTCTTGATTTCCTTAGGTACGCCAATGATCATCCTGTATCCTCTTTCTATAATGGTTGTATTAACTGTTAGTAGGGTGTTATTGTCGAATTAATAACTAGTATAGTTATAGATTTGTAAAATTTGGCACCAAATATTAAAAAGTTGTAGTATATTTTTTTGCAAGGAAGTAATAAGGTGGAATAAAAAATGGCAGACAACTATAAAAAGCCGTCCAAGGAACTAGACCGTATCGACCGCAACATTCTTAATGAGCTGCAGAAAGACGGTCGTATTTCAAACGTTGAGCTTTCAAAACGTGTGGGACTTTCTCCAACGCCATGTTTGGAGCGTGTGCGTCGCTTAGAGCGTCAGGGTTATATCACAGGGTATACTGCATTATTGAATCCGCAGTTCCTGGATGCATCACTATTAGTATTCGTTGAGATTACGCTAAACCGTGGTGCGCCGGATGTGTTTGAGCAGTTTAACTCAGCTGTTCAAAAGCTAGACGACATACAAGAGTGTCATCTTGTTTCAGGTGACTTTGACTATCTTCTTAAAACCCGTGTATCAGATATGGGTGCTTACCGCCGACTATTGGGCGATACGTTACTACGTCTACCTGGCGTAAATGACACTCGCACATACGTTGTTATGGAAGAAGTGAAACAATCTAACCAGCTTGTGATCAAAACTCGTTAATTTCTTGCAAAGAAAGCGGTATATGCTTCCGCTTTCGCCAGAGAGTAATTGGGTTTTTCTCCTTGATATGGTTAAATCAATTTACCGAGCGGCTTGATGCCGCTCGGAATGTTTTGCAATTTCCTATTTCATTTCCATATTCAAGTTGATTTATGTTCAAAGAGAACGCAAAGAAAGTCGAAACCATTATCAAAACCAGTGAAGAGCCCCAGTCTTCACGCTTAAATGGCTTCCAACGCTTAAAAGAGTGCTGCTTTATCGTTGGCGTTCTTAGCTCGGTATTGCTTGCGGTTGCACTATTTACCTTCAGTCCGGCCGATCCTTCTTGGTCCCAAACCGCATGGGGAGGGGATATCGATAATGCTGGTGGCCTTTTCGGCGCTTGGCTAGCCGATACTCTATTCTTCACATTTGGCTCTCTCGCTTACCCAATCCCTTTCTTGCTAGCGGCGGCTGCATGGGTGATTTGCCGTAAACGAGGAGAAGATGAGCCAATTGATTTCATGCTATGGGGTACAAGGCTGCTCGGTCTTGTCGTCCTTATTATGACCAGTTGCGGTCTTGCCGATATTAATTTTGATGACATTTGGTATTTTTCATCCGGAGGTGTGGTCGGGGATGTGTTGTCTAGCCTCGCTTTACCTACATTGAATGTACTCGGTACCACATTGGTACTGCTATTCTTGTGGGGAGCGGGCTTTACGCTCTTTACTGGCATCTCATGGCTTAACATCGTGGAATGGCTTGGTGATCGTGCATTAGCACTAATTGCCGCGCTTGCAAATAAGGCAAGAGGTTCAGAGCAGGAAGTTTTAGAACCTCAGCTTGATGAGTTTGTAGAAGATAAAGTCTCTACGCCTAAACATAATGTAGACCATGAAATTGATGATGAGCCGCTTCCTCATTTAACGGCGTACGATGTCGATGAACCGAAAGAGTCGGCGCCAGCGCATGAGTATCCTATTTATATGCCGCAAGCGAAACCTGATAAGCTTGCGGAACAGGCGATGGTAGAACCGACGCCACCACAACGCAAGGCTACGGTTAATGCTGCGCCAGTTTATTCTGAACTTGAGCCTCAAATACAACCTATCCATACGGTTAACACTGATAACGTTGATCCGCTCTTGGAACGCACCAAGCAACTGAATGTTACGATAGAAGAGCTTGAAGCAGCGGCGCAACAAGCAGATGACTGGGGAACTGAAGAACAGGCTGCCCCATCATTTGCAGACACTTATTCTTCCTATGTCGAGCAACATACAGCTACAGAAGAACCGATCAGTGTTGAACCAGATTATGCGGAGTACGAACAATTTGAAGCAGAGCAAGTACAGCAGCCAAGTATTGAGCATCCTGTACATGAAGAGCCTGCAATTGATTCTGCTGTATTAGATAGCATCACGGCGCAAACGGAATCGAGCCAACATATTGAGCCTACGATCTCTGACTTTGATGTGTTAGATGATGAAGACGAAGTGGAGTCTCAGCCTGCACAGCAAGCACAGCCAACAACGCCTCATCAGCAAGTTGCAACACCTTCAACAACATTTGAACCTGCACCTCAAAAAGTGGAGGTAGAAGAGGTCCAAGACAACGACCAAGACGTTACCGCATTCCAAGATATGGTTTCCAATGCGCAAGCCAAAGTCGCTGCAACACAGAACCCATTTTTGGTACAGAAAGAAGAAAACTTGCCAGTTCCGGAAGAGCCACTCCCAACGCTCGAGTTGCTTTATCATCCAGAAAAACGTGAAAACTTTATCGACCGTGATGCGTTAGAGCAGGTCGCTCGATTGGTAGAGAGCAAACTCGCTGACTACAAAATCAAAGCCGATGTGGTTGGTATTTATCCTGGTCCAGTGATCACTCGTTTTGAGCTTGATTTGGCGCCGGGGGTGAAAGTAAGTCGTATTTCTGGTCTTTCAACTGACTTAGCGCGTGCATTGTCTGCGATGGCGGTACGTGTCGTGGAAGTAATCCCTGGCAAGCCTTACATCGGTTTGGAACTGCCAAACATGAGTCGTCAGACGGTCTATTTATCTGATGTCATCAGTAGCCCTCAGTTTGAGCAAGCAACGTCACCAACAACGGTTGTGTTAGGTCAAGACATTGCGGGTGAAGCTGTGGTGGCCGATCTTGCGAAGATGCCTCACGTGCTAGTAGCAGGTACAACAGGTTCTGGTAAGTCGGTGGGTGTGAACGTGATGATTTTGAGCATGCTGTATAAAGCAGGTCCAGAAGATGTACGCTTCATCATGATTGACCCGAAAATGCTAGAGCTTTCTATTTATGAAGGTATCCCTCATCTTCTTTCTGAAGTTGTGACTGATATGAAAGACGCATCAAACGCTCTACGTTGGTGTGTGGGCGAGATGGAACGTCGTTACAAATTGATGTCGGCATTAGGTGTACGTAATGTGAAGGGCTTCAACGAAAAACTGAAGATGGCAGCAGAAGCGGGCCACCCAATCCATGACCCGTTCTGGCAGGAAGGCGACAGCATGGATACTGAACCGCCATTGCTAGAAAAGCTGCCTTACATCGTCGTTGTTGTTGACGAATTTGCTGACCTGATGATGGTGGTAGGTAAGAAAGTTGAAGAACTGATTGCTCGCTTGGCGCAAAAAGCGCGCGCGGCAGGTATTCACTTAATTCTTGCGACTCAGCGTCCATCGGTTGATGTTATTACCGGTCTAATTAAAGCGAACATTCCAACTCGTGTTGCGTTTACGGTATCGACTAAAACGGACTCTCGTACAATCCTAGATCAAGGCGGCGCAGAATCACTACTTGGTATGGGTGATATGTTGTATCTACCGCCGGGATCAAGTCATACAACTCGTGTTCACGGTGCATTTGCATCAGATGATGATGTTCATGCTGTTGTAAACAACTGGAAAGCGCGTGGTAAACCGAACTACATTGAAGAGATCATCAGTGGAGATCAAACTCCAGAAAGTCTATTGCCAGGTGAGCAAATGGAAGCGGATGAAGATGTAGACCCGCTCTTCGATCAAGTTGTTGAGCACGTGGTTCAATCACGTCGAGGTTCGGTTTCCGGTGTTCAGCGCCGATTTAAGATAGGTTACAACCGTGCCGCCCGTATTGTAGAGCAGCTTGAAGCGCAGGGCATCGTAAGTGCTCCGGGTCATAACGGTAACCGTGAAGTACTGGCACCTGCGCCACCAAAAGATTAATGAACTTGTGTTACTCACCTCAGTCCAACTGAGGTGAGTGGTTCTAATAATAGGTATCTGAATGAAAAAACTATTTTCAGCGAAACTTTTCTCTGCGCTTGTTTTAAGCTTTTCCCTCTTTTCTACTGCACACGCAGCATCTCCTAAAGATGAATTAAACAAACGCCTTTCTATGAATGATGGCTTTAGTGCGGATTTCTCTCAGCAGGTTATCAGCCCTGAAGGCGAAACGGTTATGGAAGGAGAAGGTACGGTTGAAATCGCTCGCCCAAGCCTGTTCCGTTGGAGTACAACATTCCCTGATGAGAACCTATTGGTCTCTGACGGTAAGACATTGTGGTACTACAGCCCATTCATCGAGCAAGTGAGCATCTACTGGCAAGAGCAAGCAACAGAGCAAACGCCATTTGTTTTGCTAACGCGTAACCGAGCAAGTGATTGGAATAACTACAAAATATCTCAAAAAGGTGACCAGTTCACTCTCATTCCTACCGCAGTAGACTCCACACAAGGTCAATTCCAGATTAATGTTGATGCCAAAGGTGTCGTGAAAGGCTTCAACGTGGTTGAGCAAGACGGTCAAAAAGGTTTGTTCACCTTTAACAACGTGAAGCTGGGTAAACCAAAAGCAGACAGATTCACATTCACAATTCCAAAAGGTGTGGATGTGGATGACCAAAGGAATTAATTGGTAGTGAGTAATTACACATTAGATTTCTCGGGGGACGAAGATTTTCGTCCCCTTGCTGCTCGTATGAGACCGGAAACAATCGAGCAATACATTGGACAGCAGCACATTTTAGGCCCTGGTAAGCCACTGCGCCGTGCGCTAGAGGCGGGTCACATTCACTCTATGATCCTTTGGGGACCACCAGGCACAGGCAAAACGACATTAGCGGAAGTGGCTGCAAACTACGCCAATGCTGAAGTAGAGCGTGTGTCTGCCGTAACGTCTGGTGTGAAAGAAATCCGTGCTGCAATCGAGAAAGCACGTGAGAACAAAATGGCGGGTCGCCGCACCATCTTATTTGTGGATGAGGTGCATCGCTTCAACAAATCTCAACAAGACGCGTTTTTACCGCATATCGAAGATGGCACGGTTACCTTTATTGGTGCGACGACAGAAAACCCATCGTTTGAGTTAAACAACGCATTGCTGTCACGTGCACGTGTCTACAAGCTAACGTCTCTCGATAAAGATGAAATCTCACTGGCGCTGAACCAAGCGATCAGTGACAAAGAGCGTGGCTTGGGCAATACACCTGCACACTTCGCTGATAACGTATTAGACCGCCTAGCAGAACTGGTAAACGGTGATGCTCGCATGTCTCTCAATTATCTTGAGCTGCTCTACGACATGGCAGAAGACAATGCGCAAGGTGAAAAAGAGATCACGCTTAAGTTGCTGGCTGAAGTGGCAGGGGAGAAAGTCTCTCGCTTCGATAACAAAGGTGATATCTGGTACGACTTAATCTCTGCGGTCCACAAATCCATTCGTGGTTCAAACCCGGACGCTGCGCTTTACTGGGCTGCACGTATGATTGCAGCGGGATGTGATCCTCTTTACATTGCCCGTCGATTACTTGCGATAGCATCGGAAGATGTCGGCAATGCGGACCCTAGAGCCATGCAAGTGGCACTCTCCGCGTGGGACTGTTTTACGCGCGTTGGTCCAGCAGAAGGTGAACGTGCGATTGCTCAAGCTATTGTTTATCTCGCGTGCGCTCCAAAGAGTAATGCCGTTTACGTTGCTTGGAAACAAGCGCTAACGGACGCTCATAACTTACCTGAATATGAAGTGCCGCATCACCTTCGAAATGCGCCAACCAGTTTGATGAAAGACATGGGTTTTGGGGCTGAATATCGTTATGCTCACGATGAGCCTGGTGCTTACGCAGCCGGTGAGCAATATTTGCCGCCTGAAATGGACGATCGTAGGTACTATCAGCCGACAAATCGTGGTCTAGAGACCAAAATCGGCGAAAAGTTAGATTACTTGGCTACTTTAGACGCAAATAGCCCACAAAAGCGCTATGAAAAGTAGGCGTTTTTGGATACATTTGTTCAGTAAATTTTTTTAACGCGTACGCTTGGAAAGTGCGCGTGATTTCACAACAAAAAGCATAGGATTAACAATGCTGGATTCTAAATTACTTCGTACAGAGCTGGATGAAACAGCTGCTAAACTGGCGCGTCGTGGCTTTAAGCTAGACGTAGATACTATTCGTAAACTTGAAGAACAACGTAAGTCCATTCAAGTAGAAGTAGAAAATTTACAATCCACGCGTAACTCCATCTCCAAGCAAATCGGCCAAAAAATGGCGGCTGGCGACAAAGAAGGCGCAGAAGAGATCAAGAAACAAATCGGTACGCTAGGTAGCGATCTTGATGCGAAGAAAGTTGAACTTGAGCAAGTAATGGCTCAACTAGACGAATTCACGCTTTCTGTACCAAACATCCCAGCAGATGAAGTGCCAGATGGCAAAGATGAAAACGACAACGTTGAAATCTCTCGTTGGGGTGAGCCAAAGTCTTACGACTTCGAACTGAAAGATCACGTTGACCTAGGCGAAATGGGCGACGGTCTAGACTTCGCAAGTGCAGTTAAGATCACTGGCGCACGTTTCATCGTGATGAAAGGCCAATTTGCTCGTCTACACCGTGCAATCGCTCAGTTCATGTTGGATCTTCACACTGAAGAGCACGGCTACACAGAAATGTACGTACCTTACCTAGTAAACTCTGACAGCCTATTCGGTACTGGTCAGCTTCCTAAGTTTGGTAAAGATCTTTTCCACACTGAGCCGCTAGTAGAAAAAGTAAACGACGAAGAGCCACGTAAACTGTCTCTAATCCCTACTGCAGAAGTACCTGTAACGAACCTAGTTCGTGACACGATTTCTGACGAAGCGGATCTACCAATTAAGATGACAGCTCACACGCCATGTTTCCGTTCAGAAGCAGGTTCTTACGGTCGTGATACTCGTGGTTTGATTCGTATGCACCAGTTCGACAAAGTTGAGCTAGTACAAATCACTAAGCCAGAAGATTCAATGAACGCACTAGAAGAGCTAACAGGTCACGCTGAGAAAGTTCTACAACTTCTTGAGCTTCCTTACCGTAAAGTGGTTCTATGTACAGGTGACATGGGCTTCGGCGCTCGTAAGACTTACGACCTAGAAGTTTGGGTTCCTGCTCAAGAAACTTACCGTGAAATCTCTTCATGTTCTAACATGTGGGACTTCCAAGCTCGTCGTATGCAAGCGCGTTTCCGTCGTAAAGGCGAGAAGAAACCTGAGCTTGTACACACGCTAAACGGTTCTGGTCTAGCTGTAGGTCGTACAATGGTTGCTATCCTAGAAAACAACCAAGAAGCAGACGGCCGTATTGCAATCCCTACAGTACTTCAGAAGTACATGGCGGGCGCAACGCACATCGGTTAATTCATTAACCACTAGAACACCAAAACCCAGCCTTAGTGCTGGGTTTTTTGTTATCTGCGTCGAGTGAAAATTGATTATTACTAAGCTGCAATAGTGTTTTCGAATTTACCCTAATTATCTTGTTATTTGTAATCGATATAATCATCCACCTTACCACGGTAAGTAGATTTTCTCATTCAAGTAACGAGGAGGGCTTATGGTCGTAGGGTGGGCCAATGACGATAGCGTCAGCCAACAAATTCAAAACACAATAGACGACGAGATTTCCCGTGTTCGTGGCAGTATCACAAAGGGTGAGAGCGCCCATTACTGCGATGAGTGTGGTGATGAGATTCCAGAAGCGCGTCGTCTTGCAATGAAAGGCGTTCGTTTGTGTATCGAATGTCGGTCAACAATCGAATTGGTATCTCAACGCCAAGCATTGTTCAATCGACGAGCGAGTAAAGACAGTCAACTTCGATAGCTTTACTGCTCTAATAAATAACGAGACGGTTTGAGTCTCATACTCAAACCGTTTTCGTATTGAATTGAACTATGAAGCGAAGCAGTCTTTACGTTGCAACGCTGCATCAATCGCGTTAACTAGCTTCTCAATATCTTCTGGCTTGCTGATGAACGGCGGCATCATATAAATCAGTTTGCCAAATGGACGAATCCACACTCCGTGTTCAACAAACAAGGCTTGGATGGTTTCCATATTCACAGGGCGATGCGTCTCCACTACGCCAATGGCACCTAGCCAACGGGTGTTTTTCACCAACTCGTATTCTTCAAGTTTTGGTAGTAACTCAGAAAACAGCGTTTCAATTTGTTGGGTTTGTTGCTGCCAATTACCTTGCTCAATCAATTCCAAACTTGCGGTGGCAACAGCACAGGCGAGTGGATTCCCCATAAAGGTTGGACCGTGCATAAAACAGCCTGCATCACCACCACAAACGGTGTCTGCTACGTGTTTGCTCGCCAGGGTCGCAGAGAGGGTCATGTAGCCGCCAGTGAGTGCTTTCCCGACACACAGAATGTCTGGTTGAATGTCTGCATGTTCGCAGGCAAACAACTTACCGGTACGACCAAATCCGGTAGCGATCTCATCTGCAATCAATAACAAGCCGTATTTGTCGCAAAGCCTACGCACGCCTTTGAGAAATTCTGGATGGTAGATGCGCATGCCGCCTGCGCCTTGAACAATAGGTTCTAGGATCACCGCAGCAAGTTCTTCATGGTGCGTTTCAATCTTGTGCTCGAAGTCGGTAAGGTCCTCTGGCTTCCATTCATCCCAATAACCACAAGTTGCTGACTCCGCAAAGATATGCTCAGGCAAAAAGCCTTTGTAAAGAGAGTGCATTGAGTTATCAGGATCGGTAACCGACATAGCCGCAAAGGTGTCGCCGTGATAACCGTGTCGCAAAGTAAGAAACTTCGGTCGGCGTTCGCCTTTTGCATGCCAATATTGCAGTGCCATTTTTAAGCTGACTTCTACGGCAACGGAGCCTGAATCGGCAAGGAATACATGTTCAAGGTTATTTGGTGCAAGGGACAATAGCTTCTTACACAAACTGATTGCTGGCTGGTGGGTAATCCCGCCAAACATCACGTGAGAGACCTGATCGATTTGCTGGTGAGCGGCTTGATTTAAATGCGGATGGTTGTAGCCGTGGATCGTCGACCACCAAGAAGACATGCCATCGACCAGCTCAGTACCGTCTTCCAATTTAATATGAACACCATTTGCCGATGCCACTGGGTAGCAGGTCAGAGGTGTCAATGTCGAAGTGTAAGGATGCCAGATATGCTGGCGGTCGAAGGCGAGATCCATGTGCGATTCCAATAATAATTGAGGTTAAAAAACAGACAGGTGTAAACTTTGATCTTTTGCGTTGTGTTGACAGTTTATCGAGACTCAGTAGACTGTCAACACAACAACAAAAGTGACTAAAGGAATACACGTGGAAGTTCGTCATAACTGGACGCATGCTGAAGTGCGCGATCTCATGGAAAAACCATTCATGGATCTCCTATTCGAAGCGCAGCTTGTACATCGTCAATATCAACAAACCAACCATGTTCAAGTAAGCACGCTTCTGTCGATTAAGACAGGTGCTTGTCCAGAAGATTGTAAGTACTGTCCTCAGAGTGCTCGTTACACCACAGACATCGAGAAAGAGCGTCTGATGGAAGTAGAACGCGTACTCGATGCTGCGCAAAAAGCCAAAAATGCTGGTTCTACTCGATTCTGTATGGGCGCAGCATGGAAAAATCCAAAAGAGCGTGACATGCCGCATTTGACCGACATGATCAAAGGCGTGAAGGGCATGGGTTTAGAAACGTGTATGACATTAGGCATGTTGACACCAGATCAAGCAAAGCAATTGGCAACCGCGGGTCTTGATTACTACAACCACAACCTAGATACCTCACCTGAGTTCTACGGCAACATCATTACCACACGTACTTACCAAGATCGTTTAGATACTTTGTCTCACGTTCGTGATGCTGGCATGAAGATCTGTTCTGGTGGCATCATCGGCATGGGTGAAAGTGCTAACGACCGAGCAGGTTTGTTGGTTGAATTGGCTAACTTGCCGGTACACCCTGAAAGCGTTCCAATCAACATGCTCGTGAAGGTAAAGGGGACACCACTGGAAGAAGTGGATGATGTTGAGCCTTTCGATTTCATTCGCCTGATTGCGATTGCACGAATCATGATGCCTCAGTCAGCCGTTCGTTTATCCGCTGGCCGTGAAAACATGAACGAACAAATGCAAGCGCTGTGTTTTATGGCGGGTGCAAACTCCGTTTTCTATGGCTGCAAGCTTCTGACCACGCCAAACCCTTCTGAAGACAAAGATATGATGCTGTTCAACAAGCTCGGTATTAACAGCCAAGAGGTGTCTCAAAAGCCTGATGAAATCGAAGAAAACGAGTTACTCGATCGCGTCGTAGAGCGCGTTGCTGCCCGTCCGACAAAAGACGACCTTTTCTACGATGCCAGCGTTTAAATCTCGTATCGAGTCCGCTCTTGCTAAGCGTAAAACGCAAGGGTTGAATCGTTCTATGAATGTGGTGTTTGCCGGTAACCAGTCCGTTTTGGAGCACGAAGGCAAGCGCTACATTAATTTCTCAAGTAATGATTATTTGGGCTTGGCCAATGATCAAGCGCTCGTTCGTGCGTGGCAGCAAGGTTTAAGCGTATACGGCAGTGGCAGTGGAGCATCGCCAATGGTCACTGGCTTTAGTGCAGCACACAGCAATTTAGAAGCCGCACTAACTGAATGGTTGGGCTACGACAGAGCAATTCTGTTTGGTTCTGGATTCAGTGCTAATCAAGCCTTGTTGTTCACCTTGTTAGAAAAGTCAGACGTATTGATCCAAGACCGTTTGAATCATGCTTCATTGATAGAAGCGGGGGCGTTGTCACCAGCTAAGATGAAGCGCTTCAAACACAATGACATCGAGCACCTAAAGTCGCTGATTAATAGCGAAGACAACCATCTAGTTGTGACGGAAGGGGTATTCAGCATGGACGGTGACTGCGCGCCGCTCAGCGATATAGCTGAAGCCACTCGCAGTCATGATGCTTGGTTTGCTGTCGATGACGCTCATGGTATTGGCGTTCTTGGTCAATCCGGTGGTGGTTCTTGCGAGTTGGCAACGGTTAAACCCGAGATACTGATCGTTACTTTCGGCAAAGCGTTTGGTATGTCTGGCGCGGCTATTTTATGTGACCACGCAACGGGAGACTTTTTGACTCAGTTTGCTCGTCACCATGTGTATTCCACAGCGATGCCTCCGGCACAAGCCTATGCGCTAACGCATGCGGTTTCTATCGTTCAAGAGCAGTCTTGGCGACGTGAAAAGCTTTCAGAGCTTAGTGAAGTGTATCGAGACTGCCTCAGCGATCTGGAGGGCTTTGTTGAGACTCAGACTTCGATTAAGCCGTTTGTGATTGGTGAATCTGAACTGGCTTTGCAGGTTGCGAGCGCTTGTCGCCAAAACGGCATTTGGGTTACCGCTATTCGACCACCGACGGTGCCTAAAGGGACGTCTCGCCTTCGAATCACACTCACTGCCAATCACACCAACGAACAAGTTAAAACGCTTTCAATGGCATTGAAGCAAGCATTAGGAGCGCTGTAATGGATAATGCAACTACCGCATTAGCGCAAACGCTCGCGTTAGAGAGTTTCCATCAAGATAAAGACGCGATTGCCTCTTCGTTTGGTAAAGCAGCAGAAACATACGATAAACATGCGGCTTTTCAACGTGATGTCGGGCATCAGCTGCTTGATAAACTTCCTGAAAACTTGACGGGAAAACGTGTATTGGATTTAGGTTGTGGCACGGGTTATTTCTCCCAACTACTTCAACAACGCGGTGCGGAAGTAGTCTGCGGCGATATCTCTCAAGCCATGTTAGATAAAGCAGAGCAGCGTTGTGGTGCAGTACGAATGCACTACCAAGTTGCTGATGCTGAAAACTTACCATTTGACGATGATAGCTTCGATTACGTGTTTTCAAGTTTAGCGCTGCAATGGTGTACAGATTTAAGTTACCCACTAAAAGAAGTGCGCCGCGTGCTAAAAAATGGTGGGAAAGCGTGGTTCTCTACACTGGTTGATGGATCACTGTATGAGCTGCGTGCATCATGGGAAAAAATTGATGCATATCAACACGTCAATAACTTTCTAACGCTCAATCAGGTAAAAATTGCGTTAGCGCAATCTCGATGTGACAGCCATCAACTAGACTTGACCACCATCACAGTTTGGTACGACTCTGCATTTTCAGTTATGCGTGACCTCAAAGGTATAGGTGCAAATCACGTAAGCGGGCGCTCACACGGTTTAACTAGTCGCGAGACTTTGTTAAAAGTTGAGCATGCGTACCAAGCGTTTAAAAACGATCAAGGTCTTCTACCTGCAAGTTATCAGGTTTGTTTTGGAGTAATACATCTATGATTGATGCTTTTTTTATTGCTGGTACGGATACTGATGTTGGAAAGACGGTAGCGTCTAAAGCCATTTTGCAAGCGATCGCCGCAAAAGGACTAAACACTATTGGTTATAAGCCAGTGGCAGCAGGGAGTGACAAGACTGAAGCCGGATGGCGTAACTCTGATGCTTTACACTTACAAGACGCCGCAACACTCGATGTGGCCTATGATGATGTGAACCCATACGCTTTAGAGTTGCCTGCTTCTCCCCACATTGCAGCGAAGCATGAACATGTCGAAATAAGTTACGATGTTCTGAGTCAAAAACTGGCTCAACATAAGCAGCAAGCCGATGTTGTTCTCGTTGAAGGTGCTGGAGGCTGGCGTGTGCCAGTATCCGATACGGACTGTTTATCTACATGGGTAAAAGAAGAGCAGTTACCTGTTGTACTGGTGGTTGGCATTAAATTAGGCTGTTTGAGCCACGCTTTACTCACAGCGGAGAGTATTAAAACGGATGGTTTGAATCTTGTTGGCTGGGTGGCAAACCGCGTCAACCCAGGCACAGAGCACTACGCTGACATTATCGAGATGCTAGAAGCACGTATCGATGCACCTAAGCTTGGGGAAATTCCATATATTCCAAGTGCTAAACGTAAAGAGCTAGGCAAGTACATTAATGTAGAGCCGTTGCTAAACACTGACTAATGGTGTTTAGGGTAAAAGACTAAAAAACCAAAGGGCTGCGCAATGCAGCCCTTTCTTGTTGGTGTAACCTAAAAAGTCAGATTACTTATCTTGGCTGAGCCCCATCAATGCTTGTTGTGTTTCTGCAACACGCTGAGACATATGATGATCGGTTGAAATACCAAGTTGTTGCTTTGCCTCGTCCTCTGAGATGCCTAGGTGACAACGCAGTAAATCAATAGCCATCTGATAGTCGTTAGTTTCTACCATGGTTTTTCCCTCAATACATGGAGTTTTTGAGCTCACCCAATGCACTTTTTGCAATGTACTTAGAGTGGCTCTGTTTTGTTCATCTCATTCGAATTTAGCATGTCCATGTAGCCGCACAATAAGACCAAAGTCTATAGCAGAGCTAACGTACTGTTTTTGGTCTATTAAAAAATTTCTAGCTAAGTTGCTAAGAGGTGATAGATTTAACACCAAGATCATCTATCAATAGATGATGGGTAGCTCAGAGCTTATTTTATCATTTTGATAAATGTATATGAACGGAGGTTCCGGCTCCTACCAAAGCATGTTTTGAAATCGCTTGAATCAAATATTTCAGTCCCGAAAACAAATGTTGCAATTTATTGCTTAACCTTGTTTTTATCGCGGATAGACTATATCTATAACGCACGGAACATGAAAATCAACGGAATTGGCTTTTATAGCGATTACCATTTGTTCCTTATAACAATCCGTTTTAAAAAAACGATAAGCTTCCTCGGAGAAAAGTAATGAAGCGAATTATGTTATTCCTAGCAACTAACCTAGCTGTCGTGCTAGTGCTTAGTGTTGTTCTGAATATTGTTTACGCTGTAACTGGAATGCAACCAGGCAGTCTGTCAGGTTTACTTGTAATGGCTGCTGTATTTGGTTTTGGTGGCGCATTTATTTCGTTGATGATGTCAAAGGGTATGGCGCTACGCTCGGTTGGTGGTATGGTCATTGAAAGCCCGCGCAACGAAACGGAGCATTGGTTAGTCGAAACTGTGGGTCGTCAAGCTCAACAAGTGGGTATTGGTATGCCAACGGTGGCTATTTATGATTCACCAGATATCAATGCATTTGCGACAGGTGCAAAACGAGATGACTCTCTTGTCGCAGTTTCTACTGGTCTTTTACACAATATGACTCGTGATGAGGCAGAGGCAGTACTTGCACACGAAGTGAGCCATATTGCAAATGGTGATATGGTCACGATGACGTTGATGCAAGGTGTCGTGAACACGTTTGTTATCTTCCTATCACGCTTTATTGCCAATATCGTGGCATCGAACGATGATGAAGAAGGCCAAGGTACAAATATGATGGTTTACTTTGGCGTATCCATGGTGCTTGAACTGGTATTTGGTTTCCTAGCTAGCTTCTTGACTATGTGGTACAGCCGTCATCGCGAATTCCACGCGGACGCAGGTGCTGCGCGCCTCGTTGGCAAAGAAAAAATGATTGCGGCTCTAGAGCGTTTGAAGGTGAGTCATGAATCTCAACTGGATGGCACCATGATGGCGTTTGGTATCAATGGCAAGCAGTCGCTGACTGAGCTACTAATGAGCCACCCTCCGCTAGATAAACGTATTGCAGCGTTGCGAGGCCAGCAATACTAATTGTTCCTACTTAAATAATTGTTAATCTGCTGAAAAGGCTTGGTTTTGACCAAGCCTTTTTTTTCGCCGATTGATCGCGTGCGAACTTCATCACGTACTACTTACAGAAATAAAGTTATACAAAATTATTTTTGTACAACTTTGGAGGAATGAACTATCTTGTACATATAATAATTTTGTACAACTTAATGGGCGTGTAGGAGTAAAAAATGGACATACAGTCTGTTGGCAATATCTATCAAAAGCTCAACAAAGCGAACTTACATCTGCTTAAGGATATATATCACCAAGATGTAGTATTTGAGGACGCAGCGCATCGTTTAGAAGGATGGCCAGCACTTTCGGATTATTTCACCTCATTATATGCCAACGTCATCAGTTGTGATTTTGTAATCCATGAGCATCAACAAGTCGGAGATACAGGCTTCCTAACTTGGACAATGGACCTTCAGCATCCCAAACTTCAGAAGGGGGCGCCTATTCTCGTCAATGGTGTTTCGCACCTCAAATTTAGCGAAGGTCAGGTCATTTATCACCGAGACTATTTTGATCTCGGAGAGATGCTCTATGAGCATTTACCGTTACTTGGTTCAGTCGTTAAAACCATCAAGCAGAGGTTAGGACAATGAACAACACCATCTTAATCACAGGCGCCACCTCCGGAATAGGAAGGCAGCTTGCCCTAGATTACGCGAACTCAGAATGGAATGTGATTGCTTGTGGTCGGAATCAAGATGTTCTTGCAGAACTGGAGGCAGTTTCCTCCAAAATTCATACATTGCAGTTTGATGTGACAAATTATGAGGAAACTCAGCAGGCGCTCTCTAATTTGCCCTTTACGCCAAACACATGGGTTTTTAACGCAGGCGATTGTGAGTACATGGATGAGGGAGTGGTCGACGCGAAACTCATGGCGCGTGTGATGAACGTAAATGTTGTCGGTGTTGCCAACTGCGTTGAAGGCTGCCAAGTGCATTTAGAGAGAGGGCACCGCATTGTTATTGTTGGCTCTATCGCATCAGAAGTGGCACTGCCTCGTGCTGAAGCTTACGGCGCATCCAAAGCGGCAGTCAGTTATTTTGCACGCACGCTCGCCGTCGACTTGAAAAAGAAAGGGATCAATGTGGTAACGGTGTTTCCTGGTTTTGTTGAAACGCCGTTGACTGACAAAAACGACTTCGAAATGCCAATGATCATTTCTACTCAGCAAGCGTCGGACTCTATCAGGAAGCAGTTAGCCGCCAACAAGACCTATATCTATTTCCCAGCGAGATTTACCAGTATTTTACGTTTTATCTCGTTACTTCCATACAGTTGGCAAGCTCGCCTAACTGCTAAACTCGTAGCATAAGAAGGAATAAGAATGAAAACAGCAGGAAGAAAGAAGATAGCGATTGTGGGAACGGGAATCTCTGGCCTTACTTGTGGTTATTACTTGCATAAAGAACATGAGGTAACGCTGTTTGAAGCGAACGATTACATCGGTGGCCATACTGCAACCGTTGATGTGAGCCTTGATGGTAAAGAATACGCGATAGATACTGGGTTCATCGTCTATAACGACCGTACGTACCCTAATTTCATTAAAATGATGAGCGAGATTGGCGTTGAAGGTCTGCCGACTCAAATGAGCTTCAGTGTCAGAAACGATGGGAACGGACTAGAGTACAACGGCCACACAGTGTCGACATTGTTCGCTCAAAAACGCAACTGGGCAAACCCTAAATTTTATCGATTTATCTTCGAGATACTTCGTTTCAATAAACTTGCCAAGCGCTTCGCTAGCGAGCAATCCTCGCACTCTCAGACGTTAGGTGAGTTCCTTGATGAACACAAATTCAGTGCTTTCTTTACCGATAACTACATATTACCGATGGGTGCTGCGATTTGGTCGTCGACTTTAGCTGACATGCGCGCATTCCCTCTTATGTTCTTCTTACGTTTCTTCCTCAACCACGGTCTGCTAGATGTGACTAACCGGCCACAATGGTATGTGATTAAAGGTGGTTCACGATCATACATTCCACCATTGACCAAAGGCTTTGCCGAGAGTATTCGTCTTAATAGTCCTGTCGAAAAAGTGGTTCGCAACGAAAAAGGGGTTGGCGTTCAAGTTCGCGGAGAAACGCATTGGTTTGATGACGTTATCTTTGCTTGTCACAGTGATCAAGCAATGAGAATGCTAGAGGATATCAGCCCAATTGAGCAGGAAATCTTGGGGGGTATGACATACCAAGCAAATGAAGTTGTTCTTCATACCGACTCTGCCGTACTACCAAAACGTAAGGCAGCATGGGCATCATGGAACTACCTATTGGAAGGCAGTGAAGAGGAACAGCAACGCCTCCCTTCGCTCACTTATAACATGAACATTCTTCAGCATATTCAATCAGAACATACGTTTTGTGTAACGTTGAACAGTACTGAGCAAATTAACTCAAATAAAGTCTTGCGTTCGTTCACTTATCATCATCCAGTATTCACCACTGAGTCTATTGCAGCGCAGCAGCGCAAAGATGAGATACAGGGCAAACAAAGTACCTGGTTCTGCGGCGCTTATTGGTACAACGGTTTTCATGAAGATGGCGTGCGTAGCGCGCTTGATGTTGTGAAAGAACTAGAAGAAAAGTACCGCGAACAAAATGTGGTTCCTTTCGAAAAAGGCGCAGCGTGATATGGATAGCCAAATGAACAGCCGATTGTTTATAGGCAACGTTCGTCACCGTCGATTCACGCCTGTGAATCATGAGTTGAACTACTCTTTATTTATGCCCGCCATCGATGTAGACGAGCTCGATGCTTTAGAGAAAAAAGTATGGGGTTTTGGTTCGCGTTGGTGGCATTGGGCTCGCTTCAAGCGCAGTGATTACATTGGTGAAGGCAGCGTCAAGTCGGCAGTGCACAGCAAAATTGAAGAACTGACAGGTGTTCGCTGTACCGGCAAGGTAATCGCAGTCTGTCACTTGCGTTATCTAGGGCTTTATTTCAGTCCCGTTAATTTCTACTACGTTTATAACACGGAAGGAGAATGGAAGTATCTCCTCGCAGAGGTGAGTAACACTCCTTGGAATGAACGACATTACTACGTGGTGTCAGCAGATAAAGAAGAAGAAAAGTTTGGTTGGGAACAAGTTAAAGCATTCCATGTTTCACCATTCAACCCGATTGACCAACTCTACCGCTGGAGAATTAAACCTTTGACAGACAAGTTGAATATTCATCTTGAATGTCACAAAGGAGAGAAACACTTTGATGCCACCATGGTTATGAAAGCCAAGCCACTTTCAAGCAAAACCTTATTGAGGTGTTTGATCGTTACACCAATACAAACGGTAAAAGTAATGGTTGGTATTTATTGGCACGCATTAAAACTTTGGGTGAAAGGCGCACCTTTTTATTCTCATCCTAAATATTCAACGCATGAAGAAATAGAAGCCGATACTGAAAAAACAGACAAAAAAAATAAAAAGCACAAGGAGAATTCTGCATGTTAAATACTAGTTCTATGACATTGCCGCGTAAATTGACGACAACGCAAAAAGCGGCTCGCGGAGTTATTTTTCAATGTCTGCAAAAAATGGAAATCGGCTGCTTAACAGTTATTGAAAGTTTTAAGACGGAAACGACAGAGCGAAGCGAGCGTTTTAGTGCGCCAAATGGGGAGTACAGTGGTCAACCTGTTGTCGCTACTATAGAGGTAAAACATCCAGGCTTTTATTCACGGATCTTGCAGGGCGGCAGTATTGCTGCTGGTGAGGCTTATATGGATGGGTGGTGGGATAGCCCCGATTTAACCTCATTAATGAAACTGATGGCCCTTAACATGCGTGCTCTAGATAAACTCGAAGAGCAAGGCAGTTGGTTGACTAAAATACTGTACAAGTTCAGTCATTGGTCAAACAGAAATTCTGAAGAGAACTCACGTAAAAATATCCATGCGCATTACGACTTGGGTAACAACCTATACGAAGCGTTCCTTGATATCAATATGCTGTATTCGTCGGCGCTTTACAATCATGCGGATGACTCTCTAGAGCAGGCTCAAATCAACAAAATGGATCGTCTATGTCAGCAACTTGAGCTGAAGCCCACTGATCATGTTGTTGAAATTGGCACTGGGTGGGGCGCTATGGCGATTTACATGGCAGAACAATACGGTTGTCAGGTCACCACAACAACGATATCTGAAGAGCAACACGCGTACGCGGAGCAAAAAATCAAAGAGCGTGGCTTAGAAGACAAAATCACGCTACTCAAAGAAGATTACCGAAACCTAACCGGAACTTATGACAAGCTCGTTTCTATTGAAATGATTGAAGCTGTGGGCAAACAATTCCTGCCTTCGTACATTAAGGTCTGTGAGTCTTTATTAAAGTCCGGTGGCGTGATGGCGATTCAAGCGATTACGATTGCCGATCAGCGTTACGATTACTACAGTAACAACGTCGACTTTATCCAAAAGTACATTTTCCCGGGTGGTTTTTTACCGTCGGTAACCTCACTAACCCAAGCCACAACAAAATACAGTGACTTAGTGACGCGAGACTTGTTCGATATTGGTTTGGACTACGCCAAGACGCTGAACGAATGGCACTTACGTTTTAATCGAGCAGAGGGTGAAGTGCGCTCATTTGGCTACGACGACCGCTTTGTGCGTATGTGGCGCTACTATTTGAGCTACTGTGAAGGTGGCTTTTTGGCTCGCACGATCAGTGCAGTTCACATGACGTTTCAACGCCCGTAGTTCGTTATGAAGGTATTTCTTGCTTCGACATGGTTCCAACTCTGCTGGTTTGCAGCGGTGCTTGGAACCTATCAATGGCAATGGGTGACGTTATTCCTTACTTTGGCAACCCTACTATATTGTTTGAAAAGCGATGCATCTTCGCTCAAAAGTATTAGTGTGATCGTCACGGTCGGGCTCGTGCTTGATACGCTCAATCAACAACTCTCGGTCTTTGTCTTTCCAACCCCATGGCTGCCAGTCTGGTTATTATGCTTGTGGGTTTTGTTTTCTTGGTATGCCTATCAACTTAAGTCAATTTTGTACCGTTTCCCAAAAACCTACGTATCAATAATAGGCGGACTCGGAGGAACAGCGAGCTACTTTGCTGGCTATAAGCTCCAAGCCGTTGAATTTGGATTTAGCACTGGCGCTACACTGGCAATGTTGTTTGTCGAATGGTGCGTCATGATGCTCTTGATACTCAAGGTGTACGGAAATGAAAAGCTTGAAGAGAGACTTAACTCAGAGACTGACTAGGCTGCTTGCGTTGGTAATAGTAACTGGCTCTTTTGCTCTGCAAGCTCAACCTGTTGGAAATAGCGAAGCTGCCAGCAACATTGCGAATTGGAAGGGATGGAAAACTGTTGGAGAAGCCCAACTTACTTGGTTCATCTTCGATATTTATCACTCAAGATTAAAAGCGCCTGATGGAAAGTTCATCGTAAGCGATGACGTATCGCCACATCCCCTTGCGTTGGAAATTAATTACAAGAGAGACATCAGTAAGCAACAGCTGCTTGATGTGACGGATGAGCAGTGGGCGAAATTGGGTTTTACGGACTCATATCGAAAAGCTTGGATCAGCGAGCTCGATCGTATGTTTCCTGATATTCAAAAAGGTGACGAGCTTACTTATCTAACAGATGGAAAATCTGGTCAGCTTTTTTATAAGCAGGTTGGGGACGTGCAAGTAAAGAACGTTGGCATCATTGAAGACGAACGAATGAACGATGCATTTTTGGCTATATGGTTATCACCCAACACAGAATTTCCGAAACTCCGAAAACAATTGATAGGGCAGGTTAGATAGTGTTTAAACGAATTTTTAAAGCAGCGACTTTAGTGGCAGCTGTTTTTCTTTCGGCATGTTCCGCAGACATTGATAATTACCGCTCTTCTACACCGACTTTTGACGTATTCGGTTATTTCGAAGGCGACATAAAGGCGTGGGGGATGGTGCAAGATTATACCGGACAGCAAACGCGTCGCTTTGAGGTCGATATATCGGGTACTGTAGCGGGTGATACGCTGACGCTGGTGGAAGACTTCGTGTTTGATGACGGAGAGGTGGACCAGCGAGTTTGGGTTATCACTAGATTAGAAGACGGTCGTTATGAAGGTAAGGCAGACGATATTATAGGTGTAGCAACAGGGGAAGAGCAGGGCAATGCGCTACAGTGGCAATATGACTTTGAGCTACAAATGGAGGATTCATCAGTGACGGTTGCTTTTGATGATTGGCTTTATCGTCAGGATGACAGACACGTTTTCAATCTAACGAAAATAAAAAAGTTTGGTGTGGAAGTAGGAACAATAACCTTGTTCTTCCAAAAGCAGCCATAACAAATGGGGCTGATCTTCAATTAATAATCCATTCCATATAACTAAAATTATTTTCTCCCGACCTAACTCTCCTAACTAAAAAAGGTTGACGCTTTCGCGTCAACCTTTTAAGTATCTGGTCGTTACAGGAGTATTACAGCTTATCTGTCAGCTCGATTGCTTGACCGATATAGTTCGCTGGTGTCATCTCTTTCAGACGTGCTTTCTCGTGCTCAGGAAGCTCAAGACCGTCGATGAAGTTACGCATTGCTTCGCCGTCTACACGCTTACCACGAGTTAGCTCTTTCAGCTTCTCGTATGGCTTCTCGATGCCGTAACGACGCATAACGGTTTGTACTGGCTCAGCTAGTACTTCCCAGTTCTTGTCTAGTTCAGCAAGAAGCGCTTCACGGTTTACTTCTAGCTTGCTGATGCCTTTAAGTGTCGAAGTGTAAGCGATGATAGCGTAGCCAACACCAACACCAAGGTTACGTAGAACCGTTGAGTCAGTTAGGTCACGTTGCCAACGAGAGATAGGCAGTTTCTGTGCTAGGTGGCCGAATACAGCGTTCGCAAGACCTAGGTTACCTTCTGAGTTTTCAAAGTCGATTGGGTTAACTTTGTGAGGCATTGTTGAAGAACCGATCTCACCAGCAATAGTTTTTTGCTTGAAGTGGCCTAGTGCAATGTAACCCCAAACGTCACGGTCGAAGTCAATCAGGATAGTGTTGAAACGAGCGATAGCGTCGAACAGCTCAGCGATGTAATCGTGCGGTTCGATTTGAGTTGTGTAAGGGTTCCAAGTTACGCCTAGAGACTCTGTGATGAACTCTTCAGAGAACTTGTGCCAATCTAGCTCTGGGTAAGCAGAAAGGTGTGCGTTGTAGTTACCTACTGCACCGTTGATTTTCGCTAGGATCTCAACGTTTTCGATTTGCTTGAATTGACGCTCCATACGGTACGCCACGTTTGCCATTTCTTTACCCATAGTAGATGGAGAAGCAGGCTGACCGTGTGTACGAGATAGAAGAGGAATGTCGCGGTATTCCACTGCTAGTGCTTTGATAGCGTCGATTAGGTTACGGATTTCTGGAAGAATCACGTTCTCACGCGCTTCTTTAAGCATTAGAGCGTGTGATGTGTTGTTGATGTCTTCAGAAGTACATGCGAAGTGGAAGAACTCGTTTACTGCGTGCAGTTCAGGAACGTCTGCTACTTTCTCTTTTAGGAAGTACTCAACCGCTTTTACGTCGTGGTTAGTTGTACGCTCGATCTCTTTGATACGGCGTGCATCTTCTTCAGAGAAGTTTGCAGCAAGGTCGTCTAGGAATTGGTTTGCTTCTGCGCTAAACGCTGGCACTTCTGCAATTTCAGCAGTAGCAGCAAGCTTTTGTAGCCAGCGGATTTCAACGATAGTACGGTACTTTAGTAGACCGTATTCACTGAAAATTTCGCGTAACGCAATTGTCTTGCTTCCGTAACGGCCGTCTACTGGTGAAACAGCAGTCAATGCTGACAGTTCCATGATGTTCTCCTGAATTGGGTTTCTAAATTTCGTGAGCTTTATACCAATAACTGTGGCAATTGTCACGAATATTGCGCAAACGTTTGCGCGAGATTTGTTTTAGTCGAAAAAAATGAGCTCGCGATAAACGCGAGCTGCTTATTTGATATTTTACTACAGACGAGCAAGAAGGATTTGTGCTTGCTCTACCATCTTCTTGCGCCCGAAGATTAGGTGGCGACGCTTACCACCAACTTGACGCCAAAGAACTGCACTACGAATGCCAGATAACAACAGCGCACGAACTTTGTGTTGGCTTGCCGTCTGCTGCAGTACAGATGGCGTGCCCGTTACTTGAATGCGTGGGCCAATAGGGCTAACGACATCCAGATAGATGCTCGCTAAATTGCTGATCATTTGATCGTCTAGTAGCTCAAAGTGCTCTGATTGACGCTTGGCCATTTGAATACGATCGCCAAGCTGAGACATAGCATCGTTACGAGAGCTTAACTTACGTTCTAACGCCATTAAACTAATAATGTAACGAGTAATTTCACTGCCTGATGGTGTGCTATCAATCCCTTTAACCAAGCATTCTAGGCCGAGCTTTAGATCGGCTTCGCGACCGAATACGCCAACTGTGTTAGCAGGGTTCGTGCTCAAAATAGCGTTGATTGATGTTTCAAAAGCATCTTGATCACAATGTCCGTTTCTCGCTACCTGTTGAACTAAAGCAACAGCTTGGCAAATCCCAGCGAAAGCGATAGTACGGTCATAAAGTGTATTCGCCACGTAACGACTCCTAAGCTTGAGAATATTTAATGCGTTGCTCGATGATGCCGCCACCTAGGCACACGTCACCTTTGTAGAACACTGCTGATTGACCTGGAGTTACAGCAATTTGTGGCTCGTCAAAGATAACTTTAATGTTTTCATCATCGATAGGGATGATTGTACAAGGAATATCTTCCTGACGGTAACGAGTTTTCACTGTGCACTTCATAACATCGCGAATTGGCTCACGATCTACCCAGTGAAGTTGTGATGCAAGTAGACCTTCTGATTTTAACATTGGATGGTCTTTACCTTGAACGGCAATCAAAACGTTACGTTCTAGATCTTTCTCACCAACGAACCATGGGTCCTCGTTACCACCGCCGCCTTTACGGCCACCGATGTGTAGACCTTTACGCTGACCAAGCGTGTGGTACATCAGGCCTTGATGTTGACCAATCACTTCGCCTTCAGGTGTTTCGATGTTGCCTGGTTGAGCTGGAAGGTAGCGACCTAGGAATTCAGTAAACTTGCGTTCGCCGATGAAACAAATACCCGTAGAGTCTTTCTTCTTCGCCGTGATTAGATCTTGCTCTTCCGCAATGCGGCGCACTTCTGGCTTCTCTAGGTCACCAACAGGGAATAGGCTACGTGCGATTTGCTCGTTGCTTAATGTGTACAGGAAGTAGCTTTGATCTTTGTTGCCATCTAGACCACGTAGCATCTGTGGTTTTTCACCATTTTCTGGGAAAGAGCGACGCACATAGTGGCCCATTGCAATGTAATCAGCATCAAGTACTTCATCAGCGAATTCTAGGAATGCTTTGAACTTGATTTCTTTGTTACAAAGAATGTCAGGGTTCGGAGTACGGCCAGCTTTGTATTCAGCAAGGAAGTACTCAAATACGTTATCCCAGTATTCGGCAGCAAAGTTGATAGTGTGTAGGTGGATGCCTAGCTTGTCACATACTGCCTGAGCGTCAGCAAGATCTTCTGCCGCTGTACAATATTCTTCGTTGTCATCTTCTTCCCAGTTCTTCATGAAAAGGCCTTCTACTTGGTAGCCTTGCTGCTTTAGAAGATACGCGGAAACAGATGAATCAACGCCGCCGGACATACCGACGATGACTTTCTTTTGGCTGTTATCAGACATTACTAAACACCACTTAAATAAACGGGATGCAGATTCTATCAGAATCCACAGACCGGTGACAGATCCGAGATCGAAATCACAATTCGTTTCGCTGGATTTTTCTTCAACAAAGATTCGAACGAGTAATTTCGCAAGTATAGAAGAGGTATATATGGCATAGTTGGCCAAAATCCAAGAGGAAACACCAAATGACAGAAGAAAACCAATTTATGCAAGAAAGTGAGTTGATTGAAATTGTGGAAAATCAGCTCGAAGATGGCAACCCGCTTAAAGTAAAAGAAACCCTTATGCGTTTAATGATGACTGGCACACCACGTGAAGATGCGGTTGCGATGATGGCATGTGCGATGTCAATTGAGATTTTTGATGTAATGAAGAATGAAGGTGAGTTCAACCTAAAGCGTTATAGCGAGCACCTTGAGCAACTACCAGATCTCAGCTTTATGGAAGGTGAATAAGCCACCTAAAAGAAAAAAGCTGTCAGCAAACGTTTGCTATAATCGCTTTTATTGCTGCTTTATTATTAGCGGTATAGAATCCGCTCTCCTTTTCATCCCCTTACTCAGACTGACAATATGAAATTTCCTGGACAACGCAAATCGAAGCACTATTTTCCTGTTCATGCTCGTGACCCGCTGGTGAGCCAAGCACAAGAAAGCAAGAAGATGACGCGCACTCACATCATTGGTATTGACCAAACCTTGGTTGATATTGAAGCAAAAGTTACAACGGATGTGATTGAAAAGTACGGTCTGAGTAAAGGTCACTCTCTGGTTATCGATGACGAAAGAGCAGAAGAGTTATACCAGCAACTGAAAGAAGAGAACTTGATTACCAATGAGTATGCGGGCGGTACAATTGGTAACACGCTACATAACTACTCCGTGCTAGCGGATGACCGCTCCACACTACTTGGAGTGATGAGCCAGGATATTAAGATTGGCAGCTACGGTTACCGTTATCTTTGTAATACATCAAGCCGCATGGACTTGAACTACCTACAAGGTGTAGATGGTGCAATTGGCCGTTGTTTTGCTCTTATCACAGAAGACGGTGAACGTACTTTTGCTATCAGCGAAGGGCAAATGAACCAACTCCATCCTGATAGCATTCCAGAGAAAATCTTTAAAAATGCATCAGCACTTGTACTGACGTCATATCTAGTACGTTGCAAAGACGGCGACCCAATGCCGGAAGCAACAATGAAAGCAATTGAGTACGCGAAAAAGAATGATGTGCCTGTTGTTCTGACTTTAGGCACAAAGTTTGTTATTCAAGATGACCCTAAATATTGGCAAGAATTCATTCGAGATAACGTTTCAGTCGTTGCGATGAATGAAGATGAAGCAGAAGCACTGACGGGGGAATCTGATCCACTTGCTGCGTCTGATAAAACATTGGAGTGGGCTGATCTAGTATTGTGCACGGCGGGTCCTGTAGGTCTATTTATGGCTGGGTATACGGAGGATAGCGCGAAGCGCGAAACTTCTTTGCCATTACTTCCAGGGTCAATTGCTGAATTTAATCGTTATGAATTCAGTCGTCCGGCGAAAAAAGACTCATGCGAGACGCCAATAAAAGTGTACTCGCATATCTCGCCATATATGGGTGGCCCAGAAAAAATTAAGAATACAAATGGCGCAGGTGATGCTGCGTTATCTGCTGTTCTTCATGATATGGCAGCAAATAAATACCATAAAGAAAATGTGCCTAATTCAAGCAAGCACAGTAACGAGTATTTAACTTACTCTTCTTTTTCTCAAGTCTGCAAATACGCAAACCGTGCTAGCTACGAAGTTCTCGTGCAACATTCACCACGATTGTCGCGCGGACTTCCTGAGCGAGAAGATAGTCTAGAAGAAGCATACTGGGAACGTTAATACGAAGCGATTTAATTAACTATTCTGTAACTAAAGTAAAAGGCACATTAAGAAATGTGCCTTTTTTATTTGTAATGGTTTAAATAAAAAAGGCTCCCTATGGGAGCCTTTTAAAAAATAGCACGGATCTAGATTAGGAACTCATCCAGAGATTTACCTGCATCAAGTTGCTCTTGAATCGCCGAAGGTGTACGACCTTGGCCAGTCCAAGTTTTCTCATTACCGTTTGAATCTGTGTATTTGTATTTAGCAGGGCGAGGTGCGCGCTTCGCTTTGCCTTTCGTCTTAGTTTCGCCAGATAGCGCAGTAATAAGTGCTTCTACGTCAATACCGTCTTGAGCGATTTTCTCAGCAATCTCTGCAAGCTTAGCTTCTTGCTCTGCTTGTGCTGCGCGTTCTGCTTCTTCTGCTTCACGACGCTCATCTACGACAGTAGTGAGTTTATCTAGAGCTTCTTCCAATTGTTCTAGAGTCAGCTCACGAGAAAATGCACGAAGGCTACGGATATTTAGAAGGGTTTTAGTCAGCTCTGACATAACGATTCCTATTAAAAGGTTAATGTGTTGGGCACTTTTTATCGTTACGATTAAATAATGCCAATCTATAAATAAACAAAGAGTCCTTATATTTAACTTTATCTTTTCCTTATGTGCAAATGCTAAATCAAGATTTTGTTTAAATTTGACTATTTTTTAAAGCAATTAATATTATTACACTCGAAATAAATCATTATTAGATGAGAACTAAAATCAACAATCATTATTGTATAGAGAGAGTGACAGCTTGGTTTTTTATAAAAAAATTTGAGTTATTACTTAAAAATATGAAGCATCCATCTTTAATGCTGTGTCATATATCCTTAATTTATTGATATAAGATAAACCATGATATTTCTAAGGTAGTAATAATGTTTCATAAATAACATGATTGATGTGATTTCAGTTGCACAAAACTTATGGAAGTAGGCAAGGTTTATAAATTATCTCAGTCATTATTTATTTGTTTAATTTAGTTTGATGTGTTGCATTGACTCTCATCATAAGTACAATGGCTGCCACCTGATGCAATATTGCAGACAATTTGTTGTTAATTTGTACAGTTAGTGGTTAATTGTTTGTTGTTGCCGTAGAGGCGCGGTCTCGAAGAGTAGCTATTATTGGGGTGATGCCAATGAATAATAGTGGAAGGCGAAGATTGCCGAAGTAAGTAACTCATCAAAGTTACTTGCTGGGGTTGTATCTGAAAGGAACAACACTGCCATAGTATATATTCACATTAAACTATGGAGCGCTACTGTAGGGTTGGGTGGAGTGTTCGCTTCCCTGTCGCTAAGTTCAACATGAGCACGTATCGTATGCTACGTGACTTGTCTGCAGTAGATCTCTAGCCAAACTTTGGTTTTTGAAGATCATGAATTTAATAGATTTTTCTAGTTCTCCTGTTTCATTATTGCCACCTATTGTCGCTTTGACTTTGGCGATTTTGACTCGACGTGTATTAGTTTCCTTGGGTGTAGGTATCGTGCTAGGTGCGGTGCTACTTAATAGCTGGTCTATCAGCGACACCGCAGGTTACGTCAGTTCTCAAGTTTCTTCTGTCTTTATTGAAGATGGCGGAATTAACACTTGGAACATGAGCATTGTTGGTTTCCTAATCTTATTAGGTATGACAACAGCTTTATTAACGCTATCTGGCGGTACTCGTGCTTTTGCTGAATGGGCACAATCTCGAGTGAAGAGTAAACGCGGCTCCAAACTTCTTGCCGCCTTTTTAGGCGTATTCATTTTTGTCGATGATTACTTTAATAGCCTTGCTGTTGGTGCGATCTCTCGCCCAGTAACCGATCGCTTTTATGTGTCTCGCGCTAAGCTTGCGTACATTCTAGACTCAACCGCTGCTCCAATGTGTGTAATTATGCCTGCTTCTAGCTGGGGTGCTTACATTATTACTATTATTGGCGGGATCTTAGTCTCACATGGGATCACAGAGTATTCGGCTCTTGGCGCATATGTTCGTCTTATTCCAATGAACTTCTACGCCGTTTTTGCGCTGCTAATGGTGTTCGCTGTTGCGTGGTTTGGTCTTGATATTGGTAAAATGCGTGAGCATGAGATCTCTGCATCGCAAGGTCGTGGCTTTGATAAAGACAAAGAAAATGACTCGCAAGAAGCGCATGACCTAAACGAAGAGCTAGATATCCGTGAAAGTGAAAAGGGTAAAGTGTCAGATTTGATACTTCCTATCGTGACGCTGATTATCGCGACTATCGCTTCAATGCTTTACACGGGTGGCCAAGCATTGGCTGCTGATGGTAAGGAGTTTGCGCTTCTTGGTGCTTTTGAAAATACAGATGTAGGTACATCACTAATCTACGGTAGCTTGCTTGGCTTAGCAGTTGCACTGTTTACTGTTGTGAAGCAAGGTCTACCAATGGCTGAGATCGCACGTACACTTTGGATTGGTGCTAAGTCTATGTTTGGTGCGATTCTAATCTTAGTATTTGCCTGGACCATTGGTTCTGTTATCGGTGATATGAAGACAGGTACTTACCTTTCGACAATGGCGCAGGGCAATATCAACCCTCATTGGCTCCCAGTTATCCTATTCTTGTTGTCTGGCCTAATGGCGTTCTCAACAGGTACTTCATGGGGTACGTTCGGCATCATGCTTCCAATCGCTGGAGACATGGCTGGCGCAACAGACGTAGCGCTAATGCTACCGATGCTGAGTGCGGTTTTAGCTGGTGCGGTATTCGGTGACCATTGTTCACCAATCTCAGATACGACTATCCTGTCATCGACGGGTGCACGTTGTAACCACATTGATCACGTATCAACACAGCTACCTTATGCATTATCAGTCGCGCTTGTTTCATGCGTCGGCTTTATTGCCCTTGGTATGACTGCTTCAATTGCGTTCTCGTTCATTGCAGCGTCGATAACATTCGTTATCGTTTGCGCTATTTTGTCATGGCTTTCAAAGTCTAAAATAGCGTCTTGCCAGAGTGCGTAATTCACTGATTTAAAAAGTAAATTTATAGGAGGCTTCGGCCTCCTTTTTTATTTGTATTATACAATTCGAATTTTTTTAAAATTAAGGGTTGAAAAAAGTAATCAGCTTGGTTAGTGTGGTTGGTAACAAAGCAAATGAGAAGAGCCTTGAAATAAGTATGCGTAATTTTGTAATGAACATTCATCACCATCATCACCCAATCTAGTCTTTCGGGCGATGTACGCATACCCGGGAGGCAGGAAACTCCCGGAGGTAAAATCAAAGTAAAAGCAGATTTTAAACCCTCGGGAGACTTCAATCTCCCGAGGGTTTTTTAGTTTTATTAGTTTGAAAAATACTTAGATATCAAAATCTTGCATAGGGACAAAGCAATGCAAACACAACGTTTAAGAATCGCAATTCAGAAAAAAGGTCGTCTTAGCAAAGAGAGTCAAGCTCTACTAAAACAGTGCGGCGTAAAGTTCAACGTGATGGGCGAGCGTTTAGTTGTCCATTCTGAAAATATGCCAATTGATTTACTCTTGGTTCGTGACGACGACATCCCAGGTTTAATTATGGATGGCGTTGTTGACCTTGGCTTTATTGGCGAAAATGAACTAGAAGAAGTTCGCCTTGACCGCAAAGCATTAGGTGAACCCTGCGAGTTTGTTCAGCTTCGTCGACTTGATTTTGGTGGCTGTCGTTTATCTATCGCAATCGACAAGGACGAAGAGTACAACGGTCCACAAGACTTAGCTGGCAAGCGTATTGCTACAACGTATCCTCAACTTCTAAAAGCGTACATGGATGAAGCCGGCGTTCCATTCTCTACATGTATGCTGACAGGCTCTGTAGAAGTTGCGCCTCGCGCGGGTCTCGCTGATGCTATCGCTGATTTGGTTTCTACAGGTGCAACACTGGAAGCGAACGGCCTTAAAGAAGCTGAAATTATCTTCAAATCAAAAGCGACATTGATTCAACGCACAGGTGAGTTCGACGCAGACAAAGTGGCGCTAATCGAAAAGCTGTTAACTCGCATGCAAGGCGTGCAGCAAGCGAAAGAATCTAAGTACATTATGCTTCACGCCCCAGCAGAGAAGTTAGATCAAATTAAAGCGCTACTGCCAGGTGCTGAAGACCCAACTGTTCTTCCTCTTTCTGCAGATAAGCAGAAAATGGCTGTTCACTTGGTGAGTTCTGAAAACCTGTTCTGGGAAACAATGGAACAGCTGAAAGAGTTGGGCGCAAGTTCAATTCTCGTTCTACCAATTGAAAAAATGATGGAGTAAGCATCATGAGAACAGTCGTTTGGCAATCATTAAGTGAGAATCAGCAAGACTCTATTTTGGAGCGCCCTGCTATTGCAGAAGGTGCCAATATCACCACTGCTGTGGCCGAAGTTATTGCTAAAGTTCGAGAAGAAGGTGACTCTGCTCTTATTGAGCTGACAGAAAAGTTTGACCGTGTTAAGCCTGAATCCATTCGTGTTTCTTCTCAGGAAATTAAGGCAGCGTCAGAGCGTTTGTCAGAGTCAATGAAGAGCGCACTAGAGCAAGCTTACGCCAATATTTCTAAGTTCCACAAAGCGCAAAAGCCGCAACCGATCAAGGTGGAAACGCAGCCAGGTGTTCTTTGTGAACAAGTAACACGTCCAATTCAAAAAGTGGGTTTGTACATTCCTGGTGGAAGTGCGCCTTTGCCATCGACTGTTTTGATGCTCGGCGTTCCTGCAAAAATTGCAGGTTGTCGTAAAGTCGTTCTTTGTTCTCCACCGCCAATCGCTGATGAGATCCTTTATGTCGCGAAGCTGTGTGGCATTGATGAAGTGTACAACGTCGGTGGTGGCCAAGCAGTTGCTGCAATGGCTTATGGCACCGAGACTGTATCGAAAGTAGATAAGATCTTTGGTCCGGGCAACGCTTACGTGACCGAAGCAAAACGACAGGTTAGCAATGATTTCCGCGGTGCTGCGATTGATATGCCAGCAGGGCCATCAGAAGTTCTTGTGATTGCCGATGAAACCGCAGATGCAGACTTTATCGCTGCGGATCTTTTGAGCCAAGCAGAACACGGTCCTGATTCTCAAGTGGTATTGGTGACTCCTTCTCCTGTGATTGCTGATCAAGTGACGGATGCGGTTCAACGTCAGCTTAAGGAGCTATCTCGTGCAGACATCGCAGAAAAGGCTCTGGCATCAAGCTTGATCATTATTTCCGAGTCGATGACGCAGTCAGTTTCTATTTCCAATTACTACGGTCCTGAGCACTTGATTGTTCAGACTAAGAACCCTCGTGAGCTTCTACCTCTACTTGATAATGCAGGCTCTATCTTCCTTGGGGATTGGTCGCCTGAATCTGCGGGAGATTACGCGTCGGGGACTAACCACGTCCTTCCTACTTACGGTTACACACGTACTTATTCAAGCTTAGGTTTGGCGGATTTCTCTAAACGAATGACGGTTCAGGAGCTTTCTGCTGATGGTTTAAAGAACCTTGCACCAACGGTAGTCACGATGGCTGAAGCGGAAGGTCTGGACGCTCACAAACGTGCTGTTACTATCCGCGTAGAAAAATTAGCAAGTAAGTAAGAATAAGAGAGTAATGAGATGGAAAAGCTAGCGCGTAAACAAGTCCAACAGCTTACCCCTTATATGTCGGCTCGCCGAATCGGTGGTACGGGTGACGTATGGCTAAATGCCAACGAATCACCATTTAACAATGAATACAAAACAGACTTTGCTCGTCTTAATCGTTACAGCGAATGCCAACCGAAAGAACTGATTTCCGCTTACGCAGCGTATGCGGGTGTTAAACCAGAACAAACACTGACTTCTCGCGGCGCAGACGAAGGTATTGAGTTATTAATTCGTGCATTCTGTGAGCCGGGTGAAGATGCGATTCTTTACTGCCCACCAACTTACGGTATGTACGCCATCAGTGCAGAAACCATCGGTGTAGAGCGCAAAACCGTGCCGCTAACGTCAGATTGGCAACTAGACCTTGCAGGCATCGAAGCTAATCTGGATAACGTGAAACTGGTTTTTGTATGTTCGCCAAACAACCCAACGGGTAACTTGGTTAAGCGTGAGGACATTGTGTCTCTGCTTGAGATGACAAAAGACCGTGCAATCGTGGTGATGGATGAAGCGTACATCGATTTTTGTCCAGAAGCGTCAACGGTAGACCTACTGGCGCAATACCCGAATCTTGCGATTCTGCGTACTCTGTCGAAAGCTTTTGCGCTTGCAGGTCTGCGTTGTGGATTTACGCTTGCGAACGAAGAGCTTATTAATGTACTTCTTAAAGTTATCGCACCTTACCCAGTCCCAGTTCCAGTGGCAGAAATTGCGACTCAGGCGCTTTCGGAAGCTGGTTTAGCACGAGCGAAGTTTCAAGTTCTCGATTTGAATGCAAACCGTGCTTACTTGCAAGTTGGCCTTTCAATGATTCCGGGTTTGGAAGTGTTTGAAGGGTGGGGGAACTACCTATTGGTGAAATTCCCAGATGGCGATGACCTTTTCAAAGCGGCTTGGGATACGGGCATTATTTTGCGTAACTCGCCAATTGAAAACTGTGTGCGTATCAGTGTGGGTAACCGTGACGAGTGCGAAAAAACGCTTGGATTTATTAGAAACTACTACGCATAAATAGAGACAGAATTTATCGCTCTCGCTCAATAGCGGGAGCGCCAAAAGAATAGCAATAAGGAAGTTCGAGTGAGCAAACAACAAAAAATCCTTTTTATTGATCGTGATGGCACCTTAATTGTTGAGCCGCCGATAGATTTTCAAGTAGACCGTTTAGATAAGCTAAAACTAGAACCATTTGTTATCCCAAGCCTGCTGTCGTTGCAGGATGCAGGATATCGTCTAGTGATGGTCACGAACCAAGATGGTTTGGGTACAGACAGCTACCCACAAGCTGATTTTGATGCACCGCACAACATGATGATGGAGATCTTTGAGTCTCAAGGTGTGAAGTTCGATGACGTACTGATTTGTCCTCACTTTGATGAAGATAACTGCTCTTGCCGTAAGCCTAAACTAGGCTTGGTAAAAGAGTATCTTCAAGGTGGCAAAGTAGATTTCCAAAACTCTGTTGTGATTGGCGATCGTCAAACCGATCTTCAACTTGCAGAAAACATGGCAATTCGTGGTATTCAATACAACCCAGAAACCATGGGCTGGAAACAGATCCTAAAAGATCTCACAGTGAAGGCGCGCGTGGCTGAAGTGGTCCGCACCACAAAAGAAACAGACATCAAAGTATTCGTTAATCTTGACGAGCAAGGCGGTAATGACATTTCTACAGGTCTTGGCTTTTTTGACCACATGCTGGATCAAATCGCGACGCACGGTGGATTCCAAATGGTGTGCAAAGTGGAAGGTGACCTGCACATTGATGATCACCACACAGTGGAAGATACCGCTCTTGCGTTAGGTCAAGCGTTGAAGGAAGCACTGAGTGACAAGCGTGGTATTGGTCGCTTTGGCTTTAGCTTGCCAATGGATGAGTGTTTGGCGCAATGCGCACTAGACCTATCAGGTCGTCCTTACCTTAAGTTCGACGCGCAGTTTAGTCGTGAGCAAGTGGGTGATCTTTCAACAGAGATGGTGGTTCACTTCTTCCGCTCTCTGACTGACACATTAGCGTGTACGTTGCACCTTTCTTCTGCGGGCAACAATGATCACCACATCATTGAAAGTCTATTTAAAGCGTTTGGTCGTACGTTACGCCAAGCAATCAAAGTAGAAGGCACTGAGCTACCAAGTAGTAAAGGCGTGCTTTAAGGCTAACGTTAGCAAGGAGAAAAACAGTGACAGAACAGAAAGTTGTCATTATCGATACTGGCTGTGCCAACGTTTCTTCGGTGAAGTTTGCCATTGAACGCCTAGGCTATGACGTAACGATTTCAAAAGATCCGCAAGTCGTATTATCCGCAGATAAGCTATTCCTACCGGGTGTGGGAACCGCCAGCGAAGCGATGAAGAACCTAGAAGAGCGCGATCTGATCAGCTTGGTAAAACAGGTAGAAAAGCCATTACTAGGTATCTGTTTAGGCATGCAACTGTTGGGCAAAGTGTCTCAAGAGAAAGGGCAGAAAGCCGACGAGTTAGTTGAGTGTCTTGGACTTTGTGATGGCGAAGTGAAGCTACTACAAACTGGCGATTTGCCGTTGCCGCATATGGGGTGGAACACGGTCTCTGCAAAAGCAGGTAATCCACTTTTCAAAGATATTGAAGAAGGAGAGTATTTCTACTTCGTGCACAGCTTTGCGATGCCTGTTGGGGATTACACGATTGCGGAATGTGAATACGGCAACCCGTTCACAGCAGCAGTACAAAGCGGTAACTATTACGGCGTGCAATTCCACCCTGAGCGTTCTTCAAAAGCGGGCGCGAAGCTTATTCAAAACTTCTTAGAATTATAAAAGGGATTTAGTGTGATTATTCCAGCTCTTGATTTAATTGAAGGACAGGTGGTTCGCCTTTATCAAGGTGATTACGGCCAAGTAACTGAGTACAAAGTCGACCCAGCAGAGCAGTTCAACTTGTACCACCAAGCTGGTGCTAACTGGCTGCACTTGGTGGATTTAACTGGCGCGAAAGACACGACAGCACGTCAACTTGATTTAATTGCAAAGCTACTAGCAAGCACGCCAGCGAACATCCAAATCGGTGGCGGAGTGCGCACAGAGCAAGACGTGATTGATCTGCTAGAAGCGGGGGCTCAGCGTGTTGTCGTTGGCTCAACAGCAGTAAAACAGCCAGAGCTTGTGAAAGGTTGGATGGAAAAATACGGTGCAGAGAAAATCGTTCTCGCGCTAGACATCAACATCGATCAAGACGGCACACGTAAAGTAGCGATTTCTGGTTGGCAAGAAGATTCAGGCGTGACTATCGAAGCTCTGATCAACGATTACCTGACGGCAGGTTTGCAGCACGTGCTTTGTACGGACATTTCTCGTGACGGTACGCTAGAAGGCTCAAACGTAGAGCTTTATGTCGACCTATGTAAACAGTACCCACAAGTGCAGTTCCAATCTTCAGGCGGCATCGGCTCATTAGCGGATATCGAAGCACTAAAAGGCAGCGGTGTGGCTGGCGTGATTGTTGGTCGCGCGCTGTTAGATGGTAAGTTCACAGCAGAGGAGGCATTTGCATGCTGGCAAAGCGAATAATTCCATGTCTTGATGTTCGTGATGGACAAGTGGTAAAGGGCGTTCAGTTCCGTAATCACGAGATCATTGGCGACATCGTTCCTCTGGCACAGCGTTATGCGGAAGAGGGCGCAGACGAGCTTGTGTTCTACGACATTACTGCTTCAAGTGATGGGCGTGTCGTTGACAAAAGTTGGGTCGCTCGCGTTGCTGAAGTGATTGATATTCCCTTCTGTGTGGCTGGTGGTATTAAATCAGCGGAAGACGCGGCGCGCATTCTTGAGTTTGGTGCAGACAAAGTGTCTATCAACTCACCTGCCTTGGCGAACCCGCAATTGATTACTGACCTTGCTGATAAGTTTGGTGTGCAATGTATCGTCGTTGGTATCGATTCATACTACGACAAAGAGACCGGCAAGTATCAGGTTTACCAGTTTACTGGCGATGAAGAACGCACCAAAGCAACTCAATGGGAAACGCGTGATTGGGTGCAAGAAGTACAAAAACGCGGCGCTGGTGAAATCGTACTGAACATGATGAACCAAGACGGCGTACGTAACGGCTACGATATTGAACAACTTAATATGGTGCGTGAAGTGTGTAACGTGCCATTGATTGCATCGGGTGGTGCAGGTGCCATGGAGCACTTCGCAGAAGCCTACCAAAAAGCAAATGTGGATGGCGCGCTTGCCGCATCGGTATTCCACAAGCAAGTCATCAATATTGGTGAACTAAAGCAGTATTTGAAACAACAAGGCATTGAGGTACGACTATGAGTGTGAAAGCCGCCGAAGTAAGTTCGCTAGCTGAGCGAATCAACTGGGAAAAGGTGGATGGTCTGGTACCTGCCATCGTACAAGATTTCCAATCAAGCCAAGTGCTGATGATGGGTTACATGAACCAAGATGCGTTGGCAAAAACGGGCGAAACGGGTCAAGTGACGTTTTTCTCTCGAACTAAACAGCGTCTTTGGACGAAAGGTGAGACTTCCGGTAATGTATTGCAATTGGTGAACATGCAGCTAGATTGCGACAACGATACGCTACTGGTTAAGGTGAATCCCATTGGTCCTACGTGCCACTTGGGTAATACAACTTGCTGGGATGTGGACCCTCAAGAGGAGTCACAAATGGTGTGGCTTCATCAACTTGAGCAGCTATTGGCTGCCCGCAAGAGTGCCGACCCAGATTCCTCTTATACTGCCAGTCTTTATGCCCGTGGCACCAAGCGTATTTCGCAAAAAGTGGGCGAAGAAGGCGTTGAAGTCGCGCTTGCGGCGACGTCGGGCGATAAGGCGGAGTTAGTGTGTGAATCAGCAGATTTGATTTATCACTTAATGGTATTGCTTCAAGACCAAGGCTTATCGATGAATGACGTAGTGAACAAACTGAAAGAGCGTCATAAGTAAGCTTGCTATAGATAAGTGAAAGCCCCTATGCTCTCGAGCCTAGGGGCTTTTTTAATTTAGTGTTCTTGATTCGGGGTAAAAACCGGCAACAGTGCTAGTAGCGATTAGATTCTGAATCACACTCGTTCCTCGCCGTTCAGAATGACGGTATATTTTCTAATGGTGCTTGCAGTAGAGTTATTTACTTCAAACAGGTACATATATTCACGTTATTCCGACGAGCTTAGGTGAGGTCAGGAATCTCATTAAAGCGAACTCAATAAGCTAGGCGTGGATGCCTTTACCCACAACACTTCTTAAACTTCTTACCGCTTCCGCAGATACACGGATCGTTACGACCTAGCTTTAGGCTACTCACTGGCTGGCTCAATCGTGGATCCTGTTCTGGTTCTTCTTCTGGCTCTTCTTCAGGAAATGTGCCGTCAATGTAGTACCAAAGCCCATTTTCTTTTACGAAGCGAGAACGCTCTGTCATACAGTAGCGCTTGCCGTCTTCATCAAAATAAGCGCTAAATTCGACAAAGCCTTCATTGTCATTACTGCCAGCTTCTGTTTTTACAACTTCAAGTTTGCACCAATCGCTGTCGATAGATTGGGCAATGCCTTCACGTTGCTCTTCTGCATTACAGCTTGGGTGGTACGTGTTCACCACGTAATCGACTAGACCTAACACATGCGCACTGTAACGAGAGCGCATTAACTGCTCTGGAGTGGTGACGTCAGCATGGTTGTTGTGGGCCATTTCACAACACTGTTGGTAGGTGCGGTTAGATCCGCAAGGGCAAGAAGAAGCCATAAAATGAAATCTCGATTAATTAAGCGGTAAAAACAAACAACCTCACAATTGCGAGGCTGGGGGTGAGGCATTATAGCGATTTAGGGCGTTTGAGACAGCAGTTCTTGAGCCCATTCCGTCGATTGATTAAAAGCGTCCGCTAATTGAGGTTCGGTTAATTTAAGAACGGTGCAATATCGCTCGGCTAACTCCCAGTCCGCTTGTTCATAGGCGATCGTCATCGAAAGTAAGTGACCAAGTACGCCTTTTCGACTGGTTAATGCGAGTTTTATATCTTCGTCAACGGGGATATCTTCAATGACATCCGAGAGCGGTTGATCGAGCAAAGAGCCGAGTAAAGAAAACATGCCTGTCAAAAAAGCCTGCCCAGGGTCATACCTAGTGTTCATTTGACTAAGTAACAGTTCACACATTCGTGCACGCTGAATCGCTAAAGAGTATAGAGAGTCAGGTTTATCTTCTTGAACGGACGCAATTGCAACTAAGGAAATAAAGCGTCGTAGTCGCTCTTCACCCAGATAAATAAGCGCCTGTCTGAACGATTTGATCTTAGTCGTTAATGTATATCCTGAATTTACGTAAGTAAGCAGCTTGTATGACAGCGTCACATCTATCGAAAACAGACGTTCAACCTCATTGAAGTCGATGGGCTTATCAGCAATCTCTTTACAAAGTTGGATGACGGTAAGAAACGCGGGGTTCAACCGTTTTTTCTGGATCATCTCAGGTTTGCTAAAAAAATACCCTTGAAAATAGTTAAAACCGGCTTCTAGAGCTTGCTCAAACTCTTCATAGGTCTCTACCTTTTCCGCAAGAAAGTCGATTTTAAATGGGCTCAACGCCTGAATAAAAATGGCAGCTTTCTTGATCGGCACAAGTCTAATATCAAACTTGATCATGGAAACGTATGGAAGAAAACGCTTCCAAGCTTTCGTCGGAACAAAATCATCCAGAGCAATTTTGTATCCGCACTCATGAAGGTGCTTGATGGCTTCTAACAGTTCTTCTGTCGGTTCGCAGTCTTCAAGGACTTCAATGACGAGAGATTCTTTAGGGAACAAAGTTGGGACCAAGTTCACCAAGCTTTGATGCGGAAAGTTAACAAAGCCAAGTTTGTTTCCTAATGTGTTGTAATGCGTCGATAAAAAATGATCGGATAGCAGTCGACTAGTAGCCAGCTCTGGTTCTACTTCAGGGAAGGTATTTTTAGGGCCGTCTCGAAAGAGGAGTTCGTAACCTATGGTTCGTTTTTCTCTATCCAGAATCGGTTGGCGAGCTACGTAAGAATACTTCAATTAGGTACTTCGTTCTGTTTAACTTAGTATTATGATAATAGCGATTTTTTACAAAATATCTACGACTTGAGCGTGAATCTTCTACACGCTCTACATGCTTAACGCAAATTCTGTATGAACGGTCTCGTTTGTAGGTCAAAACTATCAGAATTTACTTTTAAAACTGAGCCTTGCGTATACCAATCCCCTAAAACAATTCGGGTCTTTTTAACGCCATCGACGTCAAAAAAATGTGTGTTCGGGCGATGTGTGTGACCATGAATCATTATGTTGACGCAGTTCTGAGACATCACTTTCTCGACCTCATTTTGGTTAACGTCCATGATATCTAATGACTTGCTCATTTTATCATCACGAATATCGGATTGAACTTTTGAGACAATTTTCTTCTTAATGAACCAAGGAATACGGTTAAACAACCATTGTAGCCATGGCTTGTGAACGGTTTTTCTAAACTCTTGGTATTTCACATCGTCAATGCAGAGCGTATCGCCATGTAGGATTACGGCTTTTTGACCATAAAGATCAATCGTGCAGACATCGTCGAGTAATGTCATACCGGTTTCTTTGCAAAAGCGTTTGCCGAGTAAAAAATCTCGATTGCCTTGGATGAAAAAAGTTGGCACACCCGCATCCGTCAGTGCTTTAAATTCTGCACGGATTTGGTCTGCAAAAGGGGTGTTGTCATCGTCACCAATCCAGAACTCAAACAGATCGCCGAGTACATAAAGTGCATCAGCTTTTGTTGCTTCTGTTCGCATGAACGTCACAAAACATTCCGTGATATCAGGACGTGATGGGGTAAGGTGAAGATCGGAAATAAATAATGTCGTCATAGAAATAAGGGGAAGCTATGCCTCCCCATTAACTTATCTTTTAAAAATAATTCCTAAGAATTACTCTTCAATTGTTGTACCAGTGATTACTACGTCTTCTAGAGGTACGTCTTGGTGCATGCCGTAAGAACCAGTGCTAACGCCTTTGATCTTATTTACGATGTCCATGCCTTCGATTACTTCACCGAACACACAGTAACCCCAACCGTCTAGGCTTTCGCTACGGAAGTCTAGGAATGTGTTGTTGTTTACGTTGATGAAGAACTGAGAGCTTGCTGAATGCGGCTCCATAGTACGTGCCATAGCAAGTGTACCCACTTTGTTGCTTAGGCCGTTGTTTGCTTCGTTCTTGATAGGTGCACGAGTCGCTTTTTCACGTAGACCAGACTCCATACCACCACCTTGGATCATGAAGCCGTCAATAACACGGTGGAAAAGCGTGTTGTCGTAGAAACCGTCGCGGCAGTACTGAAGGAAGTTTGCGCTTGTCTCTGGCGCTTTCTCTTCGTTTAGTTGAATCTTGATGTCACCAAAATTAGTGTGAAGGGTGATCATGCTACTTTCCTTTACTGTGTTGTGTTGAGCCCGAGATTCTAGCCTAAGTTCTAGTGCTTTAAAAACTCAGGAAGAGGAAATTCTTCGTTTTGTGCTTGAAGTTTAGCCGATTATCGTTTTATCGGTTAATTGCTATTACCTAACTAGGTTGGAGTTGATATACTCATCTTCTTTTATTCATTCACAATCATAGATAGAGATCATGTTAAAGATATATAACACACTCACAAGACAGAAAGAGGAATTCAAACCAATTACAGCTGGCAAAGTCGGTATGTATGTCTGTGGAGTTACCATCTACGATCTCTGTCACATTGGTCACGGTCGTACTTTCGTCTCTTTTGACGTTGTATCACGTTACCTTCGCTACTTGGGCTATGATCTGACGTTTGTACGTAACATCACAGATATCGACGATAAGATCATCAAACGTGCCGCAGAAAATGGTGAGTCTTGCGATTCATTGACTGAGCGTTTGATTGGTGAAATGCACGCTGATTTTGATGCGCTGAACATGAAACGTCCGGACGTTGAACCTCGTGCGACACAGTTTATTGCTGAAATCATCGAATTGGTTGAGAAGCTAATCGAGCGCGGTTTTGCATACGTTGCAGATAACGGTGACGTAATGTTTGAAGTAGGTAAATTCAACGAATACGGCAAGCTTTCTAAGCAAGACCTTGATCAGCTTCAAGCTGGCGCGCGCGTTGATATCGAAACAGCAAAACGCAGCCCTCTAGACTTTGTACTTTGGAAGATGTCAAAGCCGGGTGAACCAACGTGGGAGTCACCATGGGGTCCTGGTCGTCCAGGTTGGCACATAGAGTGTTCAGCAATGAACTCTTCAATCCTAGGTAACCACTTCGACATTCACGGCGGCGGTTCTGACCTTCAGTTCCCACACCATGAAAATGAAATCGCGCAATCATGCTGTGCACACGATACACAATACGTGAACACATGGATGCACAGCGGCATGGTAATGGTAGACCGTGAGAAGATGTCTAAATCTCTAGGTAACTTCTTTACTATCCGTGACGTTCTTGGTCACTACGATGCTGAAACAGTGCGTTACTTCCTAATGTCTGGTCACTACCGTAGCCAGTTAAACTACAGCGAAGATAACCTAAACCAAGCACGTGCTTCGCTTGAGCGCCTGTACACATCTCTACGTGGTTTAGACCTAAACGCGGCGCCTGCTGGTGGTGAAGAATACGTATCTCGCTTCACTGCAGCGATGAATGATGACTTCAACACACCAGAAGCTTACTCAGTACTGTTCGACATGGCGAGAGAAGTTAACCGCCTGAAGACAGAAAACCTAGAGAAAGCGAGCGAACTCGGTGCGCTAATGCGTGAACTAGCAGATGTGATCGGTATTCTTCACCAAGATCCAGAAGCCTTCCTAAAAGGTGATGCGGGTAACGATGATGAAGTGGCTGAAATCGAAGCTCTGATCAAGCTGCGTAACGACTCTCGTGCTGCGAAAGATTGGGCGAATGCAGATATGGCTCGTGACAAGCTGACCGAAATGGGCATTGTTCTGGAAGATGGTCCAGAAGGCACAACGTGGCGTCGTAAGTAATTGAATTTTCATTTTTAAAGGGCTGATAATTCAGCCCTTTTATTTTCCATTTCCATAAATTAAAACTTTAACTTTAGGTAATGCTCTGTGGCTCAGATGTATTTCTATTACTCAGCAATGAATGCGGGTAAATCAACAACGCTTCTTCAATCCTCTTTCAACTACCAAGAACGCGGCATGACGCCAGTTATTTTTACGGCTGCGCTAGATGATCGTTTTGGTGTCGGTAAAGTGAGCTCTCGTATTGGTCTTCAATCTGACGCACATTTATTTCGTCAGGATACCAATTTGTATCAAGAGATCGCAGCTCTGAATGAGGTTGAAAAACGTCACTGTATTCTTGTTGATGAGTGTCAGTTCTTGTCGAAAGAACAAGTTTATCAACTTACTGAAGTTGTTGATAAGTTGCATATTCCAGTATTGTGTTACGGCCTTCGCACCGATTTTCTAGGCGAACTTTTTGAAGGCAGTAAGTATCTATTATCTTGGGCAGACAAGCTGGTTGAGCTCAAAACAATCTGCCATTGTGGCCGCAAAGCGAATATGGTTATTCGTACCGATGAACACGGCGTGGCAATTAAAGAAGGCGATCAAGTTGCGATCGGCGGTAACGATAAGTATGTCTCCGTATGCCGCCAACATTACAAAGAAGCACTCGGTAAATAAGCCGTATTGATACAGAAAAGCCACCGAACTTGGTGGCTTTTTGTTGTCGGTTAGAAAAAATTAGACTAAGTCAAAACCAAACCGCTCGAGTAAAACCTGGTAAGAAGATTCGACTTGCTGAGGGATGTTCTGCTCGGTTTGAAATCCTTTCTCTGGATAGCTTTTTACGCGAGAGAAATCTTCCATTAGTGCTTCTAGCACCATCATTAATGGCATGTCTTCATTAATGTATTCAAAAAATGGAAGAGCCGCAGAGCTTACTTGGAGCTGAGTGTAGGGTGACTGCCACTGTTTTTCAAATGTCGCGATTGCTCTACGCTCCATAAACGGTTTTTGTACCAGAATAAACGAGGAACATTGTTTTCCTTCCTCTTTTAATCGTTGCTCAGTAAAGCGGACGTTTTCTCCGCTGTTTGTGGATTTAGTCTCGAGCAAAATTGCTTTGCTTGGAACGCCCGACAACTTTGCAATCTCGGCAAAGGTTTCTGCTTCGCTTTTTTCAAACAGTCCATCTGTGAAGCGACCTTCACCCCCTGAAAATACAATCAAAGGTGCCAACTTTTGGTGGTAGAGCTTGGCAGCGTGCTCCGCTACACGCACATCATTACTGCACATCACAAACAAACAGTCCGCAGGCTTCAGTTCATGTTTAAGTTGCATGTAATCCCAAAGCGTTTCTATATGTCTATAGAGTCTCATAGCGCATCCAAAGTTGAATTGAAGTGAAATCGATAACCAAGTGAGAGTAGTTTGTCAGCAAGAATACGCTTGTCAGCTTGCTCTGTGACGGGTGGAAGAGGTATCTCACTTCCGATTTTGTTTATGGCAGCTTGGTAGAACTCAGCCTTGCTGACAGTATGAGGTGTCGTAACGTTAATGACTTGGTTGCTTAAGTTGCCTAAGGCAAATTTCACAGCCGAGACAGCATCATCTTGATGAAGCATATTAGCTGGTGCTTTACGACTAACTTGTTGAAGCCTTGCTGCAAAGCGAGATGGGTGTCTATCTGGCCCGATTAATCCGCTACAACGTAGAATAACAAAGCTAATATTCGAGTCGATAACATGCTGCTCTGCTTGAAGCATAATACGTGCATTGTCAGAGAAATAATGGCTTTCGGCTGCTAAAGAGAGTGACGCGTCAGCTTCTTCCATATCGGAAGCAAGGTTAGGGTAAACCGTGGTAGAGCTGATCATGAGAAGTTTTTCAACGTTGTTTTGCTTAGCTGCGTTGGCAAGTATTTGCCATTGCTGGGCATATTCTTGACCGCGTCCTTTACGAAATCCTGGAGGAAAAGCGCCGATAACGTGCGTAATTTGATGCTGTTTGAGCAGCTCATCTAGCCGTGCTGTGGCGTTCAATTGATTGAAATCGAACAATGCGGAGTGAGTTAATGAGGTGGGTAACTCTTTTAATCGAGTTTGGCTACGACGAGTGACGACAACATAGTGTCCATCTTTCATCAATGTTTCTGCTAGCGGAGTTCCGAGCCAGCCTGCACCTACGATCAATGTATTTGCCATTTGGGTCTTCCTACTTACTTATGTCTGCCCGAATAGGTTGAGCAGTTCTGCTTTAGCTTGTTGATGGAGGGGATCTGAATGCCATTTCTGGTGCTGAATAAGGTCAACATTGACTTGCCAAGCCAGTTTTGTGAAATCATCCCCAACCTTTTTTAATGTATTAGGTGAATACGCGACTAAATGCTGTGGTAGAAAGCACCAACCAAACCCTTTATTCGCCAATTCCAACAAAATATAGTAGTTATCAGCGTACCAGATATCTGGGCTAAATGCTTGATTGAGACCACATGGCTCTGCACTTTTGGATCGTATGACCAATTGACGATGTTGTTTTAGTTGATCAATGTGAGTGATTTGCTGCTTTGCTAAAGGATGTGTTGAAGAGACATAGACATCAAATGCAATATTGCCAAGATTGGTGAAATCGATGTGCCTTGGCATTTGTAAATCACTCAAAATAATCCCAGTCGTGGCGCGTTCCGACTTAACCAATTCAATGATATCAGGGCTTGATGCCGTTAAGCATTCAACTTGTAAGTGTGGAAAGCGTTGCTCTAACTTCTTTAGCACATCCGGCAAGCGAGTCAGAGGAATCCCTTCATCAATAGCTAAGACTAATTTGTTCGTTGGCGTGGAAAAGAGCTGCGATGCCCTATTGTTTAGGCGGTCGAGTTGGCTGATTGTTGCTTGTGCATAAGGTACGAGCGCGAGGCCATTCTCAGTTAATTTAGGGTACCTGCCTGATCGATCAAAAAGCTCAACGCCACAGTCGATCTCCATATTCATGATGTGCTGGCTCACTACAGATTGAGCTCGCCCCAGTTTTCTAGCTGCTCCTGAAAATGATCCTGCTTCTGATGTAGCAATAAAAGCTTGCAGTTGTTCGATGGTAAACATATCGCTTAAACCGATGGTATCTAACTTTTGGTTATCTAAATAATAGATAAAATTCTAAGCATTGAGTAGAACTATTTGGACAGAGAAATATGACTCGTAACGAACGAATTTTTCATGCAGTACTTTTTGAGTTAATCGCACTCGCGATTGTTGTACCAGCGGCTTCATTGATCACTGGAAAGGGCTCTAGTGATCTCGCGTTGGTTGGGGTCGGGTTGAGCATGTATACCGTGATATGGAACTACATCTACAACTTGTACTTTGATAAGTGGTTTGGTGACAATCGAGCTGAGCGAAGTTTAGCTATGCGGCTTGGACACACTGTTGGTTTCGAGGGAGGATTGATCTTTATCTCTCTACCTGTGATTGCCTGGTTCTTAGAAATTACGCTTCTTCAAGCTCTGATGCTGGAAGCCGGCTTCCTCGTTTTCTTCCTATTTTATGCTACTGGTTTTAACTGGTTGTATGACAAGGTTCAACCATTTAGCAAAATGAAAAAGCGATTATTGCCGCAGGCATCGACAGGAAAAATATAGGACTAAAAAACGCCACCGAGTTCGGTGGCGTTTTTTGTTCAAATTACACAGACAAAACTCTTAAAATCTTATCTGCATGTTCTGCAACTTCAATGCCTTCGTCTGTTAGATAACCACCGTCAGGCTGTGTACAAAGTTGCTTCTCATATAGACGAGCAACGGCTGCCTGCATTTCTTCTGACGCGTCTGTATGAACTTTAATACCAGTTGCAGCACTACTTAGGTCGAACTGAAGAAGTAGATTCAATTCGGCGATATGTTCAGCTGAATATTTCATAAATGATTCCTTTGCGCTTTTTTTACCAAGCTAGTCTGAAAAGTAGCGTTGGGCAACATTCAACGACAAGAAGTGTTAAGTATGGCGCTATCAGGCTGATATAACGCAGGATCTTTGTTCGAAAGGCCGAATACTTGTTAAGTATCAATGATACTTACGGTAGCGAATGATAGGCGCTATTTATTGCTTGATCTCCCAATAACAACGATTTTAGTAAACACGCCAAATAGCACTTGAAAAAATAGGGAAATAGAGCGATTATCCGCGCCTCTTTAAATGTTTCTAAATGTTACACCAGAATGAACTTTAATCAGTTTGACTCACTATTACCGCCACAAGCTGCGGAACGCGCGGCTGAAGTGGGGGTAGGCAAAGCAACGAAAGCTCCAATCAAATCTTTTCTGCTCGCCATTTCTGCGGGGCTTCATATTGGTATTGCTTTCATCTTCTATACCACAGTAACGACAGGCGCAGGCGAGCTGCCTTGGGGCATTACACGACTCATTGGTGGTCTGGCATTTAGCCTTGGTTTGATTTTGGTGGTGGTTACTGGCGGCGAGCTTTTCACTAGCTCTGTGCTAACACTAGTTGCGCGTGCGAGTGGAAAAATCTCTTGGCAAGCACTTATCAAAAACTGGTTGGTGGTTTACTTTGGCAATATGGTTGGGGCCATTTTGCTCGTGGCCTGTATGCTAGTTACCAAGCAATATATGTTTGATCATGGCCAAGTTGGTCTTAACGCGATGGCGATCTCCCAACACAAATTACATCATGGTTTCTTTGCTGCTGTTGCGCTTGGCATTATGTGTAACGTATTAGTTTGTATTGCAGTTTGGATGACGTTTAGTGGGCGAACATTGACAGATAAAATAGCGGTCATGATTTTGCCTGTGGCTATGTTCGTGTCGGCAGGTTTTGAGCACTGTATTGCGAACATGTTCCAAGTACCTATGGCGATTGGTATTAAGTACTTTGCGCCAGAAGCGTTTTGGCAAATGACAGGGGCAGATATTGCAAACTACGCGGACTTAAACATGATGGGGTTCATCGTAAACAACCTAATTCCTGTTACGATAGGAAACATTATTGGTGGTGGCGTATTTGTTGGCATGTGGTATTGGATGATTTATCTACGCGATGAAGATAACCATTTGCGATAAGTTTAGAAGATCACAAGAAAGGCGAACCAGATGGTTCGCCTTTCTTTTTATTTGTCTCTGCAAATGTCAAATAAGTCGAGTCATGCTAAATCAACTCTTCGTTGATGCCAAAATCGGTTGGGAGCCAATGAGAAGTTACTTCCTTTGGTTCTTGAACGAGCCAATCCAGAGGTGCATCGGACAGGAGTTCATCGTAATTTTCTTTGATCATTAAGACATCCATGTACGTCTCTCCAAGTTTGTGGTCACTGCCTTTACTATAAAATTAGAACATGTCAGTCACGTGATCAATGCATGACGATTCGATTGATCACTTATGTTGCTATGTTTCTGGTTGCGTATGGGTTTTGGGGGCTTATCCACATTTTCTGTGGATAACCTGTATCAAAGGTCGTGCGTATCTAAACTTGCAAAGAAAATTTCATAAAATTAGAGGCTTATATCAAAAAGAATTCTACCTGACTTTTCATCTGAAAGCGTCTTGATGAGTGCTCGAAGAATAGTTGAGTTATTCAGTTATAAGTACGTTCGACTTGGCACCATAAGTTGTTTAACGGGCTTTACCCACAAGCGCCAACTAACCGTGAGTTTTGGTCGATTCGGGTTGCTCGATTTTTATCTTGATTCGGCCTTCTTTGGTTTGTACCCAGCGCAATGTCATTTCTAACGTTATGGTTACGGAGGCACTCAACATGACGAAAATAGCCAGCATAATTACTAACTGGTATTTAATCGCAACCATCGGGCTCGCGCCACCTAGAATTTGACCGGTCATCATACCCGGTAAGGTAACCAGTCCTGTAGTGGCCATAGAAGCTAAAGTCGGGGCAAGGGACTTTCTAAGAGCCTCTTGAATGAAGGGGAAGGATGCGTAGCGAGGAGAGGCTCCAAGTGAGATTGCAGCCTCATATTCTGCTTGTCTCTGCTCAAAAGCCGTAAACAAATTCTGAAGAGCGATGATATTACTACTCAAGCTGTTACCCAATAACATACCAGCAAGTGGGATCATGTACTGCGCATTGTAAATAGGGGATGGTTGCACTAGGCCTGCTGTAATTGCTATCAGAAGTGGTATTAGACCACAGGTAAGGCCCGTTAGTAGCGGAAGCATAAGTGGCTTTTTAGGTAAGTGAGCTTTTCCCGCAATTGAGCTGGCAGCAATCAGTAGCATGATGGCAAGCCAAAGTATATTGACAAGTAAGCTGTTTAATTGAAAAAGATATTCTAAATACACGCCAATCAATATGAGCTGAAGTGTCATTCGGATAACACTGATTATGGTGTCTTTTGCTATCCCTAATTTGTAGCGGGCATTGATAAAGAAGGGGACCAATAAAATCAAACCAAACAGTGCCAGTTTGACCCAGCTTATATCCACCACGTTATCCATAATCGCTCCTTGAAAATACGCGAATAATTGTATCTAAGCCTCCCCTTTATATGAACCACTATGTGCACTTTTTGCTGTTCTTAAAGTAAACCTTGAGTGCTATTTTAGACATTAATACGCAGCATTCTGTTTACAAGTGGATATCTTTTTCGGAGTTTTTAAGTCGATTTATGGCATGGTAATTACGATTTAAATGTGATCGATGTTTCTTAAATGTTGGTTATTTAACAACTCCTTAAAAGACTTATTTTGTCACATCTGTTCATGTTTTTTAATAAATAACATCAATCCATCATATCTCTGGATGAGCTCAAAAAAGTGTTGAATTACAAGGTCTGAGGTCGCTTATTTGATTGAACCCTACTATTAGTATGGTCTAACATTTTCCATTAGAGATTGTAAAAAACTTAAGCTTGGTTACGCGGGCTTTTCAATAACACTAGATACAAAATAGGCAAATGTATGAGTGATGTTAATAAAATTGAGAGTGGTGAAAAACGCTCCCTGGAGTGGAAGTCGTTCCTCTTCATTGCAGTTGTTCTCTTCCCAATTCTGAGTGTGGCCTTTGTTGGCGGCTACGGGTTCATCGTTTGGATGTTGCAAGTCTTCTTCTTTGGACCTCCAGGCGCGCACGGCATGTAAGCCAGTGAGCTCATAACCACACTTTTGAAAAGATTTTAAGAGAGCAAATAATGAAATCATTAATCATTAAACTGTGGCGTACCATGACGCGCCCAGCTGTACATATCAGCCTAGGTGTGCTGACTATGGGCGGCTTTATTGCTGGTGTTATCTTTTGGGGTGGCTTTAACACCGCTCTAGAAGCAACCAACACAGAAGAATTCTGTATTAGTTGTCACACAATGCGTGACAACGTGTACGTTGAGCTACAAGAAACGGTGCACTGGAAAAACCACTCTGGTGTTCGTGCTACCTGTCCTGATTGTCACGTTCCACATAACTGGACAGATAAGATCGCTCGTAAGATGCAAGCTTCTAAAGAAGTATTTGCACAAGTATTTGGCAACTACGACGAACCGGGTGTGTTCGAAGAGCGTCGTATCGAACTTGCTAAACACGAATGGGATCGTTTCTCGGCAAACAAATCTCTGGAGTGTAAAAACTGTCACAACTACGAATCGATGGATTTCGAGCAAATGTCTCCTACGGCTCGTATCCAAATGAAGCAAGCCGCTGAGAAAGATCAAAGCTGTGTTGACTGTCACAAGGGTATTGCGCACAACCTACCAGCAGGCATGGACAGCATTGGCGGTATCGTGGGTGATCTAGAGGGTATGACTTCTAACACGGATTACGGCGTTGGTCAGCAACTCGTGAGCGTTCGTCACCTACCAATTTACTTTGATGCGCAAGGCAGTAAAGAAGCTGGTCTTCTTAATCCTGCATCGACCGTTAAAGTTCTTGAAGACAAAGGCGAGTTTGTTGAGATCGAAATTGACGGTTGGCGCAAAGCAAAAGGTTTTGGTCGTGTAATTCAAGAAGACTTCGGTAAGAACATTGCGACTGCGTCTCTGATGAAAGAAGCAGCAACAGACAGCAACATTGTGACGACTGGTGAGAAAAAAGTGGATGAGCTAACAGGCCTTCCTTGGGAAAAAGTAGCGGCGAAAGTATGGATTAAGAAAGAGTCTATGCTGAACGACATCAATCCTGTTTGGGAAAAATCTCGTGAAGCCTACAAGACCAATTGTTCTGTATGTCACACTCAACCTGCGGAAGCGCACTTCGACGCGAACACCTGGCCAGGTATGTTCGACGGTATGTTGGCGTTCGTTAACCTAGATACAGACAGTGAAGCACTGATCTTGAAGTATCTACAGAAACACTCTTCAGATTATGCTGAAGGTCACCACTAATAAGCGTCGGATTGGAGTAATTTTAAATGGCTATTACACGAAGAAGTTTTCTTAAAGGTGTAGCAACCACAAGTGCAGCGTCAGTAATTGGTCCTAGCTTATTGGCGTCCGCCTCTGCAAATGCCGTTGAGACGACAGGTACTTGGAAAGTAACCGGTTCTCACTGGGGCGCGTTCCGCGCCCACATCTACGCGGGTAAAGTTCAAGAGATCAAGCCGCTAGAGCTAGACAAAAACCCAACAGAAATGTTGAACGGCATTAAGGGTATTATCTACAGCCCTTCACGTGTTCGTTACCCAATGGTTCGTCTAGATTGGTTGAAGAAACACAAATACAGCGCAGATACTCGCGGTAACAACCGTTTCATCCGAGTAACTTGGGATGAAGCGCTAGATTTGTTTTATCGCGAACTAGAACGTATTCAAAAAGACTACGGCCCATGGGCGCTGCATGCAGGTCAAACAGGTTGGAACCAAACGGGTTCATTCAACAACTGTACTGCGCACATGCAACGTGCAGTAGGTATGCATGGCAACTTCATCACTAAAGTAGGTGACTACTCGACGGGTGCAGGTCAAACCATTATGCCGTACGTGCTAGGTTCAACCGAAGTGTACGCACAAGGTACGTCTTGGTCTGAGATCCTAGAAAACTCTGACAACATCGTTCTTTGGGCTAACGACCCAGTGAAAAACCTTCAAGTAGGTTGGAACTGTGAAACGCATGAGTCGTTTAAGTACCTTGCACAACTAAAAGAAAAAGTGGCGAAAGGTGAGATCAACGTTCTATCTGTAGACCCAGTGAAGAACAAAACTCAGCGCTACTTAGAGAACGATCACTTGTACATCAACCCGCTGACAGACGTAGCGTTCATGCTCGCTGTGGCACACGTGTTGTACAACGAAAACCTGTACGATAAGAAATTCATTGATACTTACTGTCTAGGCTTTGAAGAGTTCATTCAATACGTTCAAGGTAAGACAAAAGACAAAGTAGAGAAGACGCCTGAATGGGCAGCAGCGATTTGTGGCGTGAAAGCGGACAAGATCCGTGAATTCGCACGCATGCTAGTCAGCGGTCGTACACAGATCCTGATGGGTTGGTGTATCCAGCGTCAAGAGCACGGTGAGCAGCCATACTGGGCAGCGGCTGTGGTTGCTGCAATGGTTGGTCAAATCGGTCTACCTGGCGGTGGTATCTCTTACGGTCACCATTACTCAAGTATCGGTGTGCCTTCTACTGGTTTCGCGGGCCCTGGTGGTTTCCCTCGTAACCTTGACCAAGGTATGAAACCGAAGTGGGACAACAACGACTTTAACGGTTACAGTCGTACTATCCCTGTTGCACGTTGGATCGACTGTCTGCTAGAGCCTGGCAAAGAGATCAACTACAACGGCGGTAAAGTGAAACTGCCAGACTTCAAGATGATGGTTATCTCGGGTTGTAACCCATGGCACCACCATCAAGATCGTAACCGCATGAAGAAAGCGTTCCGCAAGCTTCAAACGGTTGTAACGATCGAGTTTGCTTGGACTGCGACATGTCGTTTCTCAGATATCGTTCTACCGGCGTGTACGCAATGGGAACGTAACGACATCGACGTATACGGTTCATACTCGAACAAAGGTCTGATTGCGATGCATCGCCTAGTTGATCCATTGTTCCAATCTAAGCCTGATTTCCAAATCATGAGTGAACTAACTCAGCGTTTTGGTCGCCGCGAAGAATACACTCGTGGTATGAGCGAGATGGAATGGATCGAAAGCCTTTACAACGATTGTAAAAAAGCGAACGAAGGTAAGTTTGAAATGCCAGAATTCAACGAGTTCTGGGAGAAGAGCGTACTAGACTTCGGTGAAGGTAAACCTTGGGTTCGTCATGCGGACTTCCGTAAAGACCCTGAGCTGAATCCACTAGGTACGCCGTCTGGCTTCATCGAGATCACGTCTCGTAAGATCGGCCGTTACGGTTACGAACACTGTCAAGAGCACCCAATGTGGTTCGAAAAATCAGAGCGTTCACACGGTGGTCCTGGTTCAGATAAATACCCATTCTGGTTGCAGTCTTGCCACCCTGATAAGCGTCTGCACTCTCAGATGTGTGAGTCTGAAGAGTTCCGCGCGACTTACGCGGTACAAGGTCGTGAGCCGGTTTACATCAACCCAGCGGATGCCAAAGCAAAAGGTATCAAAGATGGCGATTTGGTACGTGTATTCAACGGTCGTGGTCAGCTGTTAGCTGGCGCTGTTTTGACTGACAGCTACCCACGTGGCGTTATTCGTATCGAAGAAGGTGCATGGTACGGTCCTCTAAACGAGAAAGAGGGCGCAATCTGTACCTACGGTGATCCTAACACGCTAACGCAAGACATCGGTTCTTCTGAGCTTGCACAGGCGACTTCTGCGAACACATGTATCGTAGACTTCGAGAAGTTCACAGGTAAAGTGCCGCCAGTCACTTCATTTGGTGGTCCGATCGAAGTTGCTTAATTAGTGCAGTTTGCATAAATCGAAATACCAGCCTCAGGGCTGGTATTTTTTTATCAAAATTTCAGTGAGCGTTGTCTCAATAGTAACTTCATAACGTTAAACGAGACTGGTATTCGTGATGATGGTAACGAATTGGGTGAGACAAGCAGGAGATAATGCGCCAAGCTAAACAATAATAATTAAGTGAGTAGACTCTTTATGGCTCAGAGCATTCAATTGGCAAATCACACTGAGATCACTGTGAATAACAATGACTTCCAAGTTGAAGTCGAGGGTAATCAATTACATTTTTCTTTTGCTGGTCTCCACAATAAAACCTTTACCGACCGTGAAGTGTTGCTCGAAATGCCGTTTTTGTACGAGCACGAGGCCAACGTAATTGGGGATGGTTTTCAAATGTTGGCGCAAACGGCGGGAACGATCAATCACCCCGTTGATATTGGTCGCTGCCCAGACAATAATCCTTCTTATCGAATCTACCCTAAAGATGCCCCTAAGCGTTATTACAACTATTTAGTGGTGGAAGGCTCGGCTGGCTACACATTGTATGGCTTCACATCATGTCATCGCTTTGCAGGCTATTTTGATGTTGTGCTGCGTGATGGGCATTGGGTTTTATCAGCCGCAATTGATGGTGAGTTGACTCAAGTGGCGGATTGGGAAAGTAATCAACTTGAGTCCGTGGCGGTACTCTGCGGTCAATCACTGTCCGAGCTTTATCAAACCTATGGCGAGATGATTGCAGAGCATCATCCTGTTCGCCAAGGTGTGACACAAGATGCGCCTGTTGGTTGGTGTTCGTGGTACGCGTACTACGCAGACGTGACAGAGCAAAACATCATGCAGAACGTTGATTGCATGCAAGATAAGCTCGAAGACCTAGAGTGGGTACTTCTGGATGATGGCTATCAAGCCTTTATGGGCGATTGGTTAACCCCATCAGATAAGTTTTCTGGTGGCGTAAAAGAGCTCATTCATAACATCCGTGCAAAAGGAAAAAAGCCGGCAATTTGGATGGCGCCTTTCATTGCACAGCCTGAGTCGGAGATCTTCAAACAGCATCCAGAGTGGTTTGTTCGCCACAAGGATGGTGGCTTACTTAAAGCAGAAGATGTCACATACGGTGGTTGGCGATGCACGCCTTGGTACATACTCGATACCTCAAACCCAGAAGTACAAGACCATCTGACGAATGTAGTCTCTGTCATGAGACAAGAGTGGGGCGTTGAGTTGTTCAAGCTAGACGCGAACTATTGGGGCACCTTAAAAGGTGTTCGCAAACAATCTGGTATTACAGGCGTTGAGGCGTATCGCTTAGGAATGGAAGCGATTGCTAAAGGCGCTGGTGATGCGTGGCTTTTAGGTTGCAACGCGCCAATGTGGCCATCTCTGGGACTTGTGGATGCAATGCGTGTTTCTGACGATGTAGAGCGTCATAGTCGTCGATTCGAACAGATAGCCAAAGAAACCTTTTACCGTAGTTGGCAGCACCGAAAACTGTGGCAAATTGACCCGGATTGCGCGACATTCACTTCATTAGCTAATCAAGCCGCATCCAGAGAAGAGTATGAATTTCATCGCACGGTGTTATTAGCTAGTGGTGGTTTGCTGCTGTCTGGTGACCCGCTCCCTGAGATTACACCGTTTGCTAAGAAGACACTGTCTAAGCTCATGTTACGTCAACAACGTAACCAACAATCTGCAAAGTTTACCGCTTTGAGTTTAAATCACGCGTTTTTAAAACTAACGACGAAGAATGACCTCCATTGTTTGTTTAATTATGCGAGTTACGGAGCGATGGAATTTACGCTGACGTCTGATCAACCGGTGGACTGGTATGATTACTGGACAGGGGAAAAGCTAAACCAAGAACCTTGCCAGTTGTTAATGGTGAGCGTGGATAAAGGGCTCAATGCGAAAGCGATCGTTACAGCATAGCGTGAAGTAAATCGCCCAATACCGAGATCAAGAAAGGAGCCTACTGCGGCTCCTTTCTCGTTTGATGCTCTGAGCGTTAGAACTCGAATAAAAAGTAATACCCGTATCCAACAATAAACGCAGGAATGGACGAGTAAATAGTCGCGACCAAAGCAGCTTTCGGTGCCATTGCAATAGCGGGGAATAGGGCGTCACCATCGTTAGAAATCGCATTGGCCAGTTGCGCAGAAAGTGGCGCTGCACCAGAAATGTATAGGCTAGTGACTAAAATTTGCGGTCCACAACCAGGCAACATACCAATGGCTAGGCCAGCTAATGGCATCCAAATTCCCCAATGAGAAAAGGTTTCTACAAGGTCGAGTCCAGAAAAATAGGTCGTCAGTTCAAACGCCAGAAACGCCACGATCACCCAAGCACTGACGAAATTCGTATCTTGTGCTGCTTTTTGAATCGGGTGTGAGTCCACGATTTTTTCATCTTCAGAGACCGTTGACTGATAATCGCCGAGCTCTTTTGTCATAGCCCACAACGACATTGTGATCACCGCGAAGATAGCGCCCAGCCATTCAATGGTATTGGCCTGCAAAGACAACAGCTGATTAATATCGATTTGGAAAGACATTAACACAGCAACGACACTAGCAGGCACAATAAGCCATTTCCAAAATGCGCCTTGTAGATTGATTGCACGTTGTTCAAGGGGTGTGTGTCGGTCTGTCTGGTGTTGGCAACAAGCATGTGTCTGAGGTGCTTCTTTTGGTTCTGGTCGCAGAAAGTTATCAGCATGAAAAGCATTAACGACTAACCCTGAAAGAGTACCCACGATAATGCCTAATCCAACCACGCCTAATCCAACACTTGGTTTGGCGGCCAGAAGTAAAAAGGCAGCGTCACCCATTGTTGAAGTAAGTACCGCGACAATCGCACCAAATCCTACTCGGCCACTAATAAATTGCGTTGTCACAACAATAGCGCCACCACAGCCAGGCAAAGCACCCAACAAAGAAGCAAAGAAAACCTGATGATTACGCGAGCGATGATATAGCTCGGTAATTCGATTGGTTTTCGACATAAAGTTTGAAAGATAATGATAAATAGCCAATGTGGCAGCAACATAGCATGACACCGCCCAGAATGAGTCGGATAGCGTCTGTACGGCTACGTCACGTGTATTTTCATTGCCTAGCAAAATGAGCATGACGATAGGGATCAGCAATCGCTTATAAGCTAAACGAAACTGAGTAGGCTGAAACAACTGTTGTGCAGAGTGTAATAATTGGGTCGCGTTCATCGTTTACTCAAATGCAAATAGGAATAATTATCATTATATGTAAATGAGATTTATTCGCAATAGCATTGTGAACTTTTCTTCGTGTCAAACTCTCTGAAATCAGGTAAAGTATCGGCCTTTGTGAGCAAACACGCCCTAATTAACTGTATTAGGCGGCGTATAAAATTGACTTGAATAGGAAGAAACATGATTCTAGTTGTAGGTCATAAGAACCCAGACAGTGACAGTATTTGTAGTGCACTCGTTGCAACTGAACTTCTAAAAGCGCGTGGCGTTGAAGCTATGCCAATTCGCCAAGGCGAAATCAACCGTGAAACTCAGCACATCCTAGAAGTTGCTGGCGCTGAAGTTCCTGAGCTTCGCACATCAGTTGCGGGTGAGACCGTTTGGCTAGTAGATTACTCAGATCTAGCACAAGCACCAGACGATATCGCAGAAGCTGAAATTGCGGGTATTGTTGACCACCACCGTCTAGGTGACGTGATGACAGTAAACCCAATGGAAGCATGGATCTGGCCTGTTGGTTGTACCAACACTGTTCTATTCAACATTTTCAAGATTGAAGGTCACGCGATTACTCCACAAATTGCTAAGCTAATGATGTCAGCAATTCTATCTGACACAGTAGGTTTTGCTTCTCCAACTTGTACACAAAAAGACAAAGATGCCGTTGCTGAACTAGCGGCAATCGCAGACGTACAAGATGTTGACGCGTTCACTAAAGATCTTCTAATTGCTAAAACAAACATCGAAGGTCTATCAGCGGCTGAGCTTGTTGAGAAAGACCTTAAAGGTTACCCATTCAACGGTCGTGACGTAGTGGTTGGTCAGGTTGAACTTGCAACTCTTGAGCAAGTTGACGGTATGATCGAAGCACTAGAAGCAGACCTAGAATCTCGTTGTGAGAAAGATAACCTAGCGTTCGCTGCCGTAATGCTAACAGACATCACGACTGCTCAAACTCGTCTTCTATACAAAGGTGAGTGGGCTGAGAAGCTTGTTAAGCACGAAAAAGACGGCATGCTAATGATGGAAAACACGCTAAGCCGTAAGAAGCAAGGTTGGCCTTGGCTTCAAACTGAGCTAGCTTAATTTTCTAGCATATACTTTAAATGCCCGCCTAGCTGCGGGCATTTTTCTATGGGAAATAGGAGACGAATATGTCTGAGCAACTGACCCAAGAGCAGATGGATACCATTAATCGCTACAACGAAGAGCAACGTTTAAAGTACTGCGTAAAAGAGATTGTGGCGAATCGTAAGGTTTGGATTCTGAAAGACGAACATGGCTGTGTCATGTTAAATACAGAAGATGATGATTGTGTACCAGTATGGCCAAACGAAGAGTTCGCTTTGCAATGGGCGAATGGTGATTGGGAAGATTGCGAGCCTGAGGCGATCTCTTTAAACAAGTGGCACAGCCGTTGGACCTCTGGTCTAGAGGATGACGAGCTATCGATTGTTGTATTCCCAAATCAAAATGAAGAAGGGGTCGTATTGTTTCCTGACGAGTTTGATTTTGAACTGCGCAAACAAGCGAGCCGCCGTTAGTTTTTTGATTAGTACCCATGCAATAAAGAAGCCTGCGTTAAAGCAGGCTTCTTTACATTTGCACGATTACATCTTTGATAACTATTTTGTTTGATGGCTTGGCGCTTTATAAAAGTGGCTTTCGACTAGTCGTTGAGTAATAGGATGCTCGGGATGAGTCAGTACTTGGTTGGTCTCGCCAAACTCGACCACTTCACCTTCATGCATCACCATCACTTTATCAGTAATATGCTTAACAATGCCAATGTGCTGAGACACGTACACAAATGACAATCCCATTTCTTCTTGCAACTCGAGGAATAAGTTAATGATCTGCGAGCGCATTGCCATATCCAAACCGTTTAACGCCTCATCAGCGACAATGATGGAAGGTTGAAGAATAAGTGCACGAGCCAAACACACGCGCTGTTTTTGACCGGCAGCTAGCATTTGTGGATAAAAATAGGCGTGCTCAGGCAGCAATCCTACGCGGAGTAGGGTGTTCTTTACACGCTGCATGCGCGCATCTGGCGGCATGTTGGTATTTCGCTTTAGCGGACCTTCTAAAATACGACCAATCTGGATTCGTGGGTTTAACGATGTGTTTGGATCTTGGAAAATCATGCGGATGAGCTTGCAGCGTGTCGCGTAATCTTTGTGCTCCAATCGTTCGCCATTCACACGGATCTCTCCGGAGCTTGGTTCAACAACGCCAGCAAGCATACGAGCTAGTGTGGATTTCCCTGACCCGTTTTGACCAATAAAACCAATAGTTTGTCCTGGCTCTAAAGTAAAGCTTACCGGTTTAACTGCCTCATTAACCTGACGTTTGAACAGACGGGAGCGCGTAACAAATTGCTTCGATAAATTATCGACTTCAAGTAACGCACTCATGACTTTTTCTCCGTGTTCAATGGAAAGTGGCAGTTAAATTTATGATTCTTAATTCGTCTGGTGTGTGGAATTTCTACACATTGTTTCTGCGCATATGGGCAACGTGGTCCGAGGCGACAACCGATAGGCAGATGCTGCAATGGCGGAATCGAGCCCGGTAGGGATTGGAGTTTTTGCTTGTGTGGTACCCAATCATTAAAGTCAGGCATCGCTTTAAGCAAGGCATCGGTGTACGGGTGCTTGGGTGCCGCAATGATTTTACTGGTATCGGCAGACTCCACCGACTGACCACAATACATTACCGTAATACGTCCTGCCCACTGTGTTATGGTCGCTAAGTCGTGGCCGATAAGCAGAATGGTTGTGTTATTAAGTTGGTTCATGCGGCTCAACAGACGCAAAATTTGCGATTGGGTAATCGGGTCTAAGTCGTTGGTTGGTTCATCTGCTATCAGCAATTTAGGTTTGGTCGCAATCGCCATGGCAATCATGACCTTTTGACACTCACCATCAGTCAGTTCATAAGGGTAGCTACCCATTAAACGCTTGTGATCTTTAATACCCACTTTATGCAAAAGCGCGATGGCCTGTTTTTTACGCCATTTAAATCGCTCCCACCATTTCCCTTCAAATGCGCGAGATGGAATGGATTCAATCAATTGACGCCCGACTTCCTCTGAAGGGTCAAGACAAGTTGAAGGCTCTTGGAAAATCATCGCAATATCACGAGCAATGACGCGCCGACGCTCTTTTGGCGTAAGCTGAAGCAAGTCAATATTGCCAAGGCGCATACGGTCAGCGGTGATGCGCCAGTTATCTTTACTCACACCGACAATCGCTTTTGCAACTAAGCTTTTTCCAGAGCCAGACTCACCTACAAGACCACGAATTTCGCCTTCGTTCAAAGTTAGGCTCATTCGGTCAACGGCTTTGACCAACCCTTGAGGTGTTTCGATCTCAATGGTCAAATGTCGAATATCTAACAACGGCATTATTCGATCCCCGCATTAAGCGCTTGACGTACACCTTCACCTACTAAGTTTAGGGTAATAACAGTAAACATGATGGTCAGGCCGGGTAGGGTCACTGTCCAAGGTGCAATATAAATAAGCTCGACAGAGTCACCTAATATTGCTCCCCACTCGGTGCTTGGTGCCTGTGCGCCTAGGCCAAGAAAACCCAGTGCCGTAATATCTAAAATCGCAGCAGAGAGCGCGAGTGTGATTTCAGCGGCAATGACCGTCAGAATGTTAGGAAGAATTGAACTCCACAGTAAGTAGAAATCATTAGCGCCATCAAGGCGTGCTGCCATTATGTAGTCTTTTTCAACTTCGGTGTGGACTGCGATATAAACGGAGCGAATAAAACGCGGAATCAAAGCCAAGCAGATTGCGAGTAAAATATTGAACCCACCAAAGCCTAGAAATGCCACAAAAATGATTGCTAATAAGAGCGACGGGATCGACATGACGGTATCGAGCAAGTGGTTGAGAGTACTCGACAGTAAGCCTTTCGTCATACCTGCCAATACGCCAATTAAACAGCCTACAACGGCAGCAATTGCGGTGATGGCGACAGCAGCGCCAAATGTCAGCTGAGAGCCCATAATCAGGCGCGAAAGAATATCTCTACCTAAGTCATCGGTCCCCAAAAAGTAATCAACCGTTCCTGCTGGAGCCCATGATGGCGGCACAAGCAACTCACCTGACTGTGCTTGGGCGTCAAATGGTGCAAGTAGGGGGGCAAAAATGGTAATAAGGACGATAAACACCAAGCACCACAAGCCAAACATGGCTAGTCCGTTGGCGCGGTAGCTTCGCCAAAAACGCTCAAACTGTGTTGGAATGCGCTCTTCCTGATAAACGTTATTTGTTAGCATACCATTCCTTTCGAACTAAAGGGTTAATCATCGCGCCAATCAAATCCGAGAGTATGTTAGCGGTAAGAACCAAAGTCGCAAGTACCATCACGCCAGCTTGGATAGATGCATAGTCTTGGCTTGCTAGCGCATCTAAAAGCCAACGACCAATACCTGGCCAGTTAAAAATAGACTCCGTGATGATAGCTAAGGTAATCATACTCGAAAGTTGAACACCAACCTTGGGAATGATAGGCGGTATCGCATTCCGCAATACATGTTGAGTTACGATTTCGCGGTTAGAAAGACCTTTGATTCTCGCTGCACGGATGTAGTTTTGGCTCATCACTTCCGCTACCGAGGAGCGCATTAGTCCGACAACCTGGGTGGTTGGAGCCAAAGCAAGCACCAAACATGGCAGCACCATATGCTCAATGACGCTTTGCAGTGCGTGAGCGCGGTATTCACCTTTCGCCATGAATGCGTCGATAATGGCAAATCCGGTTACATGATCAATTTCGTAAAGCAGGTCATATCGTCCTGCCACGGGAAAGAGTTGGTACTCTAATGAAAAAACCATGATAAGTAACAGAGCCACCCAAAAAATTGGGGCGGAATAACCAGACATCGACATGAATGAAATGCTGGTGTCGAGCCATTTACCTTGCTTCATCCCAGCCACGGTTCCAAGTGGAATACCGATCAAAAGGGACACCAAAAAGGCAAAAAAGCACAGTTCCAAAGTGGCAGGGAATACGACGGCGAGCTCGTCATAAATCGCGTTGCCGTTTTTACTTATGCCAAAATCAAGCTGAGAAAGGTTGATTAAGTAAGTTTGCCAACCAGACCAAAAATCAACGTTTGCCCAGTGCGAGAGAGGGTCAAGGCGAAGCAGAGAAAAACCCACTAATGTAAGGATCATCAAAGTGATGATAAATAGGTTAAAGCGTCGAACGGTATACCAAAACATCAGTGAATTCTCTCAACTCTATCAAACGGTTGGGCATTGAAAGGGCTTGATTTGAAGCCTGTCAGCGATTTGTTGTGCACACGGAACTGCACGCCATGCGCCAGAGGAATAACCGGGAACTCTTGATTCAAAATGTTCTGTGCTTGGCGATATAGGTTCAAACGGTAACGCGGTTCTTGAGTTTCTAACGCCAAATCGAGCAAGAAATCGAAGTCATCGTTACACCACATGGACACGTTAAGGCCAACGCGGTCAGACTCGCAAGATAATAAAGGGCGGAAAAAGTTGTCAGGATCCCCGGTATCACCAATCCAACCAGTTAAAAGTAAATCGATATCGTTGATGTTCTCCAAATCCACACGTTCAAACCTATCATCGGTCAGTAGCGTTAATTTAACCCCAATATCGGCAAAATTCGCTTGGATTAACTCCGCAGTCTTACGAGGGCTTGGGTTAAAAGCACGTGGTTCAAGTGGTACCCACATGGTCAATTCTAGGCCGTCTTCGTAGCCTGCATCTCGAAGTAGTGCCAATGCATAATTCCGGTCATAACGAATTTTTACGCTGTCTTTTTGATAAGCCCATGAATTAGGTGGTAGCAAGGTATAAGCTTGGGAGCCAGTTCCGTAGTAAACTGAATCTAAAATATTTTGACGGTTGATCGCTAAGTTAAGTGCTTGGCGAACTCGAGCATCACTCAGCGCGGTGGTTTCTGTGTTTATCGCAATAAAGGAAACGTTGTTAGCTGGTGTAGCCGTCAGCTCAAGGTTGTCATTTTCTTGAATGACAGGTATTTGGCTCGAAATAGGTGAAGAGAGTACGTCACACTCGTTTCTTAAAAGTTTAGCTAATGTACCCGTGCCTCTGTGAGATATATCGAATACCACTTGTTCCATTTTTGCTGGTGACTTCCAGTAATTAGAATGACGCTCTAATCGAATCAAGTCGTTCACTTGGTATTCTTTTAATTGATAAGGGCCGGTACCGATAGGAAGTTGGTCGATTTCTTCTTTATGATCTTTTGCAGCCAATTGCTGTCCATACTCCGAAGACAAGATAACCGCATGGCTGGTGGCAATATTGGCCAAGAAAGAAAAGTTTGGCTGAGATAACGTAAACCTTACCGTATGCTCATCTATTGCAACCACGTCTTGGAGTAGGTTTTGAAAATCTAACCCTGCAAACCATGGATAAAAACCACCACCTACTTGGTGAAAAGGATGGTCTACATCGATGATTCGCTTGAAGCTAAATACCACATCTTTTGCATTCAATGGGCGAGTGGGTGTGAACCAAGGCGTGGTTTGGAATTTAACACCACGTTTAAGCTTAAACGTGTATTCCGTCCCTGATTCATTTACTGACCAACTCTCGGCGATGCTTGCCACGGGCTGATGTGATTTAGGATCGAGCGTGAGCAGCGTATCGTACAGCTGCGGGCTCAGAGCCTCTGCGGTAATACCGCTATCAATAAGCTGAGGGTTAAACGTGGTCGGCTTACCCTGTCCGCAAAACACAAAGCCAGCTTTGCGAATATCATTGTGGTCAATTTCATCGCCACAAGCGGTAAGTAGGCTAATCCCAATAAGGCTCAGCGATAATCTTATAAAAGCATTCATAATATGAAATGTTCATTGGATCTTGCTCGTTTCGTTTGATCTTACTCTTTCAAAGCTAACAAGCGAAAATGATCTCGCTAATTTATCACCTTTGTGAACTCGCTCCAAACATAAAATCCATACACTGTAAGGTGTTATGCCATAAATGCATGCGAATTAGAGCGCAGTCACGAGCTCGTGTATTGATTGAGTTCTCTCGGTCAAGTTAGCTTTGTCCGACCAAACCATATTTTCTAACCATCCCTCGTAATTGGTGATAGCTCAAGCCAAGTAGCTCGGCTGCTTGTCGTTGATTAAACTTGGCTTCTTCCAATGCACGATTGAGTAAATGGATATCTTGTTCCTCTTGCCATTGTTTATAGTCTAGAGGGAATTGGATGGTGTTGCTTGATGCTTCCTCTTCTTGTTGTTCTGCTTGTTTTGCACTATGGCCAAGCGCGCTGTGCCAAACCGTTTCAAAGGGATTGAAAACCAGTTCATCAATTGGGTGAGCATTCAGACCATGTTGGTAAATCGCACGTTCAATCACGTTTTTTAGTTCGCGGACGTTACCGGGCCATTCATATTCAATAAGCGACTGCTGCGCTTTTGGGGTAAAACCGACAAAGTATTCCAGTTGCAGTTCACGACACATTTTCATCGCGTAGTGCTCTGCTAAAGAGAGAATGTCTTCTTTGCGCTCGCGAAGAGGCGGCAACATAATGACATCGAAGGCTAGCCTGTCGAGCAGATCTGCACGAAAATCACCTTGCTCTGCCAATTTTGGTAGGTCGGCATTGGTTGCACAAACAAGTCGAACATCCGCATTGAGAGCGGTATGACCGCCAACTCGCTCATATTCACCATATTCAATGACACGTAATAGCTTTTCTTGAACTAAAAGTGGTGCGGTTGCCAGTTCGTCAAGAAACAAAGTACCGCCCTCGGCACGCTCGAAACGCCCTTTATGTTTACCTTTAGAGCCCGTGAAGGAGCCGGATTCATGTCCAAACAATTCGGAATCTATTAGCCCTTCGCTTAATGTCGCACAGTTGAGTGATAGTAGTGGTTTATCCCAACGTCTTGATAAATAATGCAAACGCTGAGCGATGAGTTCTTTACCCGTACCTCGTTCACCAATGATGAGGACAGGGCGCTCAATGGGTGCAAGTTGTGATACTTTATCTAGTACAGCGAGAAAAGCAGGTGATTCACCAATCAGGTTTTGCTTCATAAAGTCCTTCTTATTTAACAGCCGAGCCATGATTTAGAGATAGAGTTGGTAAATTTCACCAACAGTTGGTGAAAAACATCATAGCACAATAGTGTGTAACGACAACAAAATGAATAACAATCTGATTTAAAAGAAAATTATAAGTTGGCACGTTACTTGTTATATATTCAGGGAGACACAAGGTTAATCACCACCTTGTCGAGTTTTAATAGGAAAAAAGAGGAGTTCCGTTATGGGTATTTTTTCTCGATTTGCAGATATCGTTAACTCAAACATCAGTGCATTACTGGACAAGGCGGAAGATCCTGAAAAAATGATCCGTCTTATCATTCAAGAAATGGAAGACACACTTGTTGAAGTGCGTACTAACTCGGCTAAAGCGATTGCAGACAAGAAAGAGTTGGCTCGTAAGGTTGAAACGTTAGAAGAGCAAATTGGCGAATGGGGCCAAAAAGCGAGCTTAGCATTAGTTAAAGAGCGTGAAGATCTAGCTCGTGCAGCGTTAATTGAAAAGCAAAAGCTAGAGCAAGTGATTAAGGGCCTCCACACTGAGCAAACCTTAGTGGAAGAAACGATCGATAAGCTTACTGGCGAGATTGGTAAGTTGGAAAGCAAAATTGCTGAAACGCGCGCAAAACAGCAAGCACTAGCAATTCGTAACCAAACTGCATCTAACCGTCGTGATGTGCAAAAACACCTGCACACTAGCCGTACTAATGAAGCGATGGCGAAATTTGAGCAGTACTCACGTAAAGTGGATGAAATGGAAGCGGAAGCAGACCTGTATGCTCAAACTGGTAATGCTAAATCGCTAGAACAAGAGTTTGCAGAGTTGCAGGCACAAGACGAAATTGAAAAAGAGTTGGCAAAACTGAAAGAACAGATGTCATCGAAAGATAAATAAGAAAGGAGCCATTTATGTCGGCATTTTTTATAGCAGGACCAGTGATTGTCTTTTTAATCTTTGTCGCTCCACTATGGCTCTTCTTACACTATCGCAGCAAACGCAAAACAGATAGTGCACTGTCGAGCCAAGATTTAGAGCGCCTTCAGGTACTATCTGAAAAAGCGGAAGCGATGCAGTCCCGAGTTGATACATTGGAGCGCATCTTGGATGCTGAGTCACCAACATGGAGACGAAAGTATGAATAATCGAGAACTGTATCGTGATCCAGTAAATGGCAAAATCTCCGGTGTTTGCGCCGGAATTGCCAACTACTTTGGTGCAGAAGTTTGGTTGATTCGTATTGTAGTGATTTCTGCAGCGCTGTTAGGTGGTACGTTTTTGGTATTGTTAGCGTACATCGCGATGGCGTTTATGTTAGAAAAGCAACCAGTAACGTATTCTGAAAATATCAGAGCTCAGCAAGAGCATACGCTCAAAAGTAAGCCTTGGCAGAAAGGGCAAAGCCCTGATCAACTGCTCAGTGTGTTGGAAAGGGATTTTGACCGTCTTGATGGCAAAATTCGTAACATGGAAGCTTATGTTACGTCTGATACATATAGGGTGAACAGAGAATTCAGTAAGCTCTAGGCATTTTGTATCCAAAGAAGATTTAACTGAAGCAGGCATAAAGCCTGCTTTTTTATCACAAATTACTAATTTTAAAGCACTATTAATCTTTTCTGCTCTGGAAGTTCGTTCAAAATTCATCTACTTTAAAAATAATCCCCCAATTTTTATGGATGAATGTAATGAGAAAATTGCTCATTCCTATTGCCATCTCGGCTGTCTTGTCGGGGTGCGGTAAAGAACTTCCTCCTGTTCCTGAACCTGAATCGCGCCCTGCGAAGCTATTTACAGTATCTGTTGGCAATGCCCAGTTTGAGCGACATTTTCCTGCCACGACGGAAGCTGGCGATAGAGCAGTACTGACATTTCGAGTTCCTGGGCTTCTTCAAACGATAGAAGTGAATGAAGGTCAAGTCGTTAGTAAAGGTGATGTTTTGGCGTCATTAAACCCAGATGAATATTCTCTGCTCGAACAGCAAGCTCGGGCAAATTTTTTGCTCGCAGATGTGCAATACAAGCGATACCAAAAGCTACGTAAAGACCAAGTAGTATCTGAGCAAGATTTTGATGAGGCAAAAGCGAATCACAACTCGGCAAAAGCTCAATGGAATCAAGCAAAGGCAAACTTAAGGTATACCAAACTTGTCGCGCCATATGATGGCACCATTTCGTACATTCCAGCAGAAAACCATGAATATGTTGCCGCGAAAGAAGGGGTGATGAATATTCAGTCCAACCAACTCCTCAAAGTGATATTCCAAATCCCAGACTATCTTCTAAATCGTTACACGCAGGGGAGCGATGTCTCTGCCAGAATGATATTTGATGCGTTCCCCGAGCGAGCCTTTGATTTAACCTTTCAGGAAATCGATACAGAAGCCGATCCTAAAACGGGCAGTTACAAAGTCACGATGGTCATGGAACGGCCAGCAGAAATAGGCCTTTTGCCGGGAATGTCTGGCAATGCTTACCTCCTGTCCAAAAGTGCAGGAGCGACAAAGATTCCTAACTCTGCGCTGCTAGTAGAGAACGGCAAAACATACGTTTGGCGTGTCGATGAGCAAGGCATTGTGTCCAAAGCCGCAATTGAGATGAATGACAAAAATCAAGTGTTAGCTGGGCTTAACGATGGCGACCAAATCATTATCTCGGGTGTCAGTGTAATTGAACCCGGAATTAAGGTAAGAGCGTGGATTAAGGAAAGAGGGTTGTAATATGAAAGGAATCATCTCTCTAGCGACTTTACTTTCAACGCTTTTTCTCGTTGGCTGTGGGGATAAGGCGCCAGAAAAAGAGCTCGAAACGCCACGAGTTAGAGTTACGTCATTAGCGGGAAACAAGGTGGACGACAACTTGTACTTCCCTGCGGTTGCGAATGCAGCGGATCGCTCTCATTTGAGCTTCAGAGTGGCAGGAGAAGTCAGCCGCATCATGGTAAAAGAGGGCGACAAAGTCACGAAGGGTGATGTTATTGCAACGCTAGATCCCACTGACTATGAGTTGGATGTAGATAATGCGAGTGCGCGTTTTTCTGTTGTCGACAGTCAGTATCGCCGCTCACGCCCTTTGGTTGATAAAGGCCTATTAGCTAAGTCTCAGTTTGATGAAATTGCAGCACAACGACAAATCGCCTTAGCTGAGCTTCAGTTAGCCAAACTTCGTCTATCATTTACTGCCTTAAAAGCGCCCGTGGATGGGATTATTTCGCGAGTTAATATCGACCAATTCGAAAATGTTCAAGTCGGACAGCATATCGTTAATATTCACAGCTTGGAGCGAGTCGAAGTGTTGATTCAGCTTCCTGACCGCCTCTATGTGAACCAACCGCCAACGGAAGAAAGGCTTACCGCGATCAAAGCATTAGTGCGCGTGCCCAGTGGTAACGAATATAACGCGACGGTAAAAGAATTTACAACCGAACCCGACCCAACAACAGGTACGTTTACTGTCACACTGTCGCTTCCTATGCCGGAAGAAGAGTACATCCTAGATGGTATGGCTGTTGAGGTAACTTCTAAAGACGAGAATGTTGGGCTTGATCTCAACCTAGGAATTAATGTTCCTATCGAAGCCATTTTTAATGCGGATGGTGACGAGCTGGGGCGCGAAAACAAATTTGTTTGGGTACTGAATGACGACAATACGGTATCGCGCAAACAGGTGCGAGCAGGTAAGGCATCTAAAACGTCCATTCAAATCCTTGATGGTCTCATGCTCAAAGACAAAGTCGTGATTGCCGGTGTTTCTCGATTAAGGGATGGCATGAAAGTGGAAGTGATACAGGAAATGGCTACGCAGGAGGCCGGTCTATGAGCGATCTTAATAAATCAGTGCCTCAAAGTGATGATGATGTGACCGGTATTGCTGCGTACTTCATCCGAAATCGCGTCATCAGTTGGATGGTCGCACTGATATTTTTGATTGGTGGTATCGCCGCATTCTTTGGTTTAGGGCGTCTTGAGGACCCTGCTTTTACTATTAAAGATGCGATGGTAGTGACCTCTTACCCTGGTGCGACACCGCAACAAGTCGAAGAAGAAGTGACGTACCCAATCGAAAAAGCGATTCAGCAGCTTACTTATGTTGATGAAGTAAATTCGATTTCTAGCCGGGGATTATCTCAAATCACGGTCACGATGAAGAACAATTATGGCCCTGATGATCTACCACAAATTTGGGATGAGTTGCGCCGTAAAGTGAACGACCTTAAAGGGACGTTGCCTCCAGGTGTGAATGAACCTCAAGTGATCGATGATTTTGGTGATGTTTACGGGATTTTGTTAGCGGTGACTGGCGACGGTTATAGCTATAAAGAGCTACTGGATTACGTCGATTACTTACGCCGAGAGCTCGAACTGGTTGATGGCGTGAGTAAAGTTTCGGTATCCGGGCAACAGCAAGAGCAAGTTTTCATCGAAGTATCGATGAAAAAGCTGAGCAGTATAGGTCTTGCTCCGGATACCGTGTTTAATCTTCTTTCGACGCAAAACGTGGTTTCTGACGCAGGGGCGATCAGAATTGGTGACGAGTACATCAGAATTCAGCCGACTGGCGAGTTCCAGAGTGTGGAGGAGCTGGGTGATTTGTTGATTACTGAGTCGGGCGCTCAGGGGCTCATTTTCTTGAAAGATGTGGCGGAAATAAAACGCGGGTATGTAGAAGTACCGAGTAATGTTATTAATTTTAACGGCAGCCTTGCACTGAACGTGGGTGTTTCTTTTGCTGAAGGCGTCAATGTGGTTGAAGTCGGAAAAGCGTTTGATCATCGCCTTGCCGAGCTAAAGTACCAACAACCTGTCGGTATCGAAATCTCGGAAATTTACAGTCAGCCTAAAGAGGTGGATAAATCGGTTAGCGGTTTTGTTGTCAGCTTGGCTCAAGCTGTCGGTATCGTCATTATCGTACTTCTGTTCTTTATGGGGCTACGTTCTGGGCTACTAATCGGTTTAATCTTGCTGCTGACGGTGCTGGGTACGTTCATTTTCATGAAGTATCTCGCGATAGATTTGCAGCGGATTTCATTAGGTGCCTTGGTTATCGCGTTAGGTATGCTGGTGGACAATGCAATCGTCGTGGTTGAGGGGATTTTGATTGGTACGCAAAAAGGGCGAACTCGACTCCAAGCAGCGACCGACATTGTTACCCAAACAAAGTGGCCATTACTTGGGGCAACTGTGATTGCGGTAACTGCATTTGCGCCAATTGGACTGTCTGAAGACTCGACGGGCGAATACTGTGGCACTTTATTTACGGTTCTGCTGATCTCTTTAATGTTGAGCTGGTTTACCGCTATCTCGTTGACACCATTCTTTGCTGACATCTTCTTTAAAGGCCAGAAGATTAAACAAGGTGAAGGGGAAGAAAATGATCCATATAACGGGGTTATTTTCGTTATTTATAAAAAGTTTCTTCAGTTTTGTATGCGTCGTGCTTGGTTTACCGTTGTGGTGCTGATTGCGGGATTAGCGGCAAGTGTTTACGGGTTCACCTTTGTGAAGCAAGCGTTTTTCCCATCTTCGACAACGCCGATTTTTCAGTTAGATGTATGGATGCCAGAAGGAACTGATATTCGAGCAACCAACACAACGCTTAAAGAGTTAGAAAGTTGGTTAGCTAAGCAAGAGCATGTTGACCATATCACGACGACCGCGGGTAAAGGCTTACAGCGCTTCATGTTAACGTACGCGCCAGAGAAAAGTTATGCGGCTTATGGTGAGATAACCACTCGTATGGAAAATTACGAAGCGTTGAAACCATTAATGGCGAAGTTTCGAGAGTATTTAAAAGCCAACTACCCAGAAATCAATTACAAGCTCAAACAGATTGAGTTAGGCCCTGGTGGTGGTGCAAAAATTGAAGCTCGCATTATTGGCTCAGATCCAACCGTCCTTCGTACGATAGCCGCTCAGGTCAAGGACATCATGTACGCCGACCCTCAGGCAACAAATATCAGGCATGATTGGCGTGAACGAACCCAAGTTCTTGAACCTCAGTTTAACGAGAGTCAGGCACGTCGCTATGGCATTACCAAATCAGATGTCGATGACTTCTTGTCCATGTCATTCTCTGGAATGACGATAGGCCTTTACCGAGACGGCACGACGCTCATGCCTATCGTGGCTCGTTTACCTGAAGATGAACGTATTGATATTCGTAACATTGAAGGCATGAAAATATGGAGTCCAGCACAGAGTGAGTTTATCCCACTTCAACAAGTCACAATGGGTTACGACATGCGTTGGGAGGATCCTATCATCGTACGTAAGAACCGTAAGCGTATGCTCACTGTGATGGCAGACCCTGATATTCTAGGTGAAGAAACCGCATCGACATTGCAAAAACGCTTACAGCCCCAAATCGAAGCGATTCAATTACCACCAGGTTATTCCTTAGAGTGGGGTGGTGAATACGAATCTTCAGGTGATGCTCAAGAGTCACTGTTTACTACTATGCCAATGGGGTACTTGTTCATGTTCTTGATCACTGTATTCCTATTTAACTCTATCAAAGAGCCACTCATTGTTTGGCTTACCGTACCGCTGGCGTTAATTGGCGTCACCACTGGTTTGTTGGCACTCAACACGCCGTTTGGTTTTATGGCATTGCTCGGCTTCTTAAGCTTATCGGGAATGGTGCTCAAAAATGGCATCGTATTACTGGACCAAATTGAAATTGAAATGAAGTCCGGTAAAGAGGCTTATGACGCGGTCGTTGATGCTGCGGTAAGTCGCGTCCGTCCCGTTTGTATGGCTGCTATCACGACGATCCTTGGTATGATCCCACTGTTGCCAGATATTTTCTTCAAACCAATGGCGGTTACGATTATGTTTGGTTTGGGTTTTGCGACAGTCCTGACACTGATTGTCGTGCCAGTGTTGTATCGTTTGTTCCATAAAGTGGCAGTACCGAAACAGGCTTAGTGCTACTGATATAACGATGAAAAATATCGCGCCTCTAGCTCATCAGTTAGAGGCGCTTTTTAAGGAAGAATAATGACAGAACAAAAAACGTGTGCGTGGGCGATGAATCACCCATTAGAGCGCGAATATCATGATTCCGAATGGGGCGTGCCAGTATATGACGACCAAGTCCTGTTTGAATTTATTACTTTGGAAGGTGCGCAAGCTGGTCTTAGTTGGATCACCATCCTTAAAAAGCGCGAAGGTTACAGAGAAGCGTTCGAGAATTACGATCTAGATGCGTTGGAACAAAGAAATGAAGAACGCGCTGAATACATCGTGGAAAACTTCGATGTTGTAAGGCATCGCGGAAAGATTAACTCGGTTTTCAGTAATGCCAAAGCGGCCAAAGCGTTAATTGCTGAATACGGAAGTTTATCAGACGCGTTGTGGCAGTTCGTGGACGGCGAACCAATCATTAATCAATGGCAACATATGAGTGACGTGCCAGTTTCGACAGAGCAATCCAAAGCCATGAGTAAATTCCTAAAAAAGAAAGGCTTCAAGTTTGTCGGTGAAACCATCTGTTATGCTTTCATGCAAGCCGTCGGCATGGTGGATGACCATATCGTTGGATGTCCTAAAAAGCAGAATAAGTAACGTTTGGCTATTAAGCTAATGTTGTTAGTTCTGGCTATCATGAATACGTTCCAAAGCTTCGATTCGACGCCATTGAGTGGCATCGAAGCTTTGTTTTCTTAAAGCAATGATTTCTGCCTGTTGTTCGTCTTGCCCTAGAAAATCTCTATTCAGAATATTTTGACGCTGCTTTAAGTAAGTGGCGAGTTGAGTCTCAAATGATTCTCTTTGCTCATCAAGTTTTTGCAGCCTCTGCGCTCCGGCATCTCCTACCAGAGCAACACGGGCGATGTACATGTCTTGTGAATCAAGCTGAGAAGCTTGCTCGAGCTGCTTTGCTAATGCGTTATTGCGTTCACTTTCTCGTATGTAATCCGGTTGTTCTGATAACGCTTGATTGAGAAGGTGTTCTTGACTCTCGATATCCGATGCCTGTGTTTTAATCGTCAGCTTTTCTAAAGCAAGTTGGCGAAGTCGGTTTTCTTCGTCAAACAATTGGGTTATCTGCGCCTCGCTAAAGTATTGAAGCTGTAAGTTCAGTATTGCTTCATTCAGCATGGTTAACTGTTCAAGCGTTAGGTGATTGTGCTCAAAAGGCTCTAATGCAGAGAGTGCTTGCTTGTAGGAAAGGTAGGTTTGAAAAAGTTTGGCATCAATATTCAGAGTTTGCTTTGCTAAAGTGTCATCATTGACTTCCGCTTTGATCGTATCGAGATCTTCTTCGCCCAGCCGGCTAAGAGAATATTCGAAGAAATCTTTTGGGGAAGAGACATCGGCGGCTATATCTTGCTGAGATGGCGAATGGTTAGAGGTTATCTCTTGTTGTTTGTCGCTTTGCAACAGAGAAAGCGCTCCCACGCCAAATATCGAGAGCAGGATAAAAGTGGTGAGAGCGACTTTCTTCATTGTGATGACCTCTTATAAACCTTGAAGTTTGAGACGATTTGCATGTTGGCGATAAAGCGTGACTGGATCGGTTTCAAAAAGATGATGAATACCGAGTAGACCGTTAATTTCATCCAAATGGTTCATTTGATAATCATCACGTATGACTTTGCCTAAATGTGTGCTGCACGCACCAACTAAGCCATCATTCGGCCCATCAAAGGCTAAGCCAAGTACCATCATGGCAGCGTCAGTCGGATCGAAAACGTTTGTAAAAGTGGATGATCCGGTCCATGAGTAGTAATAAACGCCATTTGAAGCTAGCAAGTCGCCATTACCACATTCACTGGTAGGGACTCCCTCTGGGTAGTGCTGGTTAAACGCCAATGATCCTTCCGTGGTCAAGGCTGCTAATGAGGCTAAAGGGTCTTGGTCGAGATCAGAACCACCTGATAGAAGATTAATAAGAGTGGTTAAACCTTGCGCCAGTTTTACCGCGAGCTGCTCACTCCCCGAACCCTCAGATACGGTGCCACGAACTAAATCGGCTACTTTAGACCCTTTATTAACGCCTCCTATACTCGTAACTGATGCGACTAGGTCAGGACGGACAGAGGCAACATAGCGCGTTGTTGGACCACCATGACTGTGACCAATGAGATTGACTTTCTCTGCGCCTGTAGCTGCAAGTAAGGTTTCTACTTGAGCAAGCAGTTGCTCCCCTCGAACTTCGCTGCTATTGGTCGCGGATACCTGTGCAACATAAACTTTAGCACCATCTTTTGTTAAGGAATGTGGTATTCCGAAAAAGTAATCAACGCCTGCCAGGGTATCAAAACCAAACAAACCGTGAACCAGAACAATCGGATACTTGGTTTGGGTATAACCTGTTGCAGCGTATACGGAGGTTATTGGGACGGTAACTAAGGTAAAAAGCATTAGCGCTATAAATTTGAGTTTCAAAACTATCTCCTTGTGGTATGACCTCTTATGAATGATAAAAAGTAAGAGAGAAACTCTAAATTTGAAAAGCCTATTTATGGCACATTATTTCATTCTGTGACTGCTCAATTGAAAAACAACACAAATGATTAACATTAATTAATGGTTCGGGCGAATGTTAGTTAATTCTAATTAAGTCAGAGGGTTATAAAAACGCCCCGCAATGCAGGGCGATTCAATCATTGTTATAGGGAGGCTTCTTTTTCAAGCATTAAGGCATTATAACGCGCAAAACCAGCCTCTAAATCAGCGATCAAGTCATTTACGTCTTCTAAGCCAATATGAATACGAACCAAAGTACCTTCAAAGTGTGGGTGAGCTACGGTTCTCAGGCTGTTAAAGCTCTTAGGTTCGTTAGCTAGAATGAGGCTTTCATAACCGCCCCAAGAGTAACCCATACTGAAGTGTTTCATACCATCAAGCAGAGCCGTCGTCGCTTTTGGATAAGACGTTTTGAGAACAAATGAAAACAAGCCGTTTCCACCTGTGAAGTCTCGTTTGAAAAACTCATGGCCAGGGCTTGTTTCTAAAGCTGGATGGCGGACATGATCAACTTCTGGGCGAGAAGCGAGCCACTGAGCGACTTTTAAACTGCTTTCTGCGTGCTGTCTTAGGCGAACATCCAACGTGCGAATACCTCGAAGACCTAGGTATGCGTCGTCAGGAGAAACGCACTGACCCATCAGGTAGCTTTGTTCACGCAGCTGATCCCAATACTTTTCAGAAGCCACAGCAGTACCTAGCATGACATCTGAATGTCCAACAATATACTTAGTTGCCGCTTGAATGGAAATGTCTACGCCATGCTCGAAAGGAGAGAAGTTCACGCCTGCTCCCCATGTGTTGTCAAGCATCACGATGATATCTTGCTCGTGGGCAATGCGCGCTAATGTAGGTACATCTTGGACTTCCATGGTTATTGAACCAGGAGACTCCAAGAAAAGGACTTTGGTATTCGGCTGAATCAAGTCTCGGATACCTTCACCGATCATTGGGTCATAATAGGTGGTTTCGATGCCCATTTTCTTCATTATGGTGTTACAAAAGTCACGAGTTGGTTCGTAACAAGTGTCCACCATTAGAATGTGATCGCCAGTTTCAACGAAAGAGAGGATGGCGTTTGAAATTGCTGCCGTTCCACAAGGGTAAAGCGCGCAACCAGCTCCACCTTCAATCTCAACCATTGCGTCTTGGAAAGCAAAGTGCGTGTTGGTGCCTCGGCGACCATAAAACAACGTTTTGTTTGCACGATTAATGGTGGCTTGGTTCTTTTCTGCAACGGTATTGAATACCACAGTTGAAGCGCGTTGAACGGGTGGGTTTACAACACCATTTGTCCACTTTTTATCGCGGCCAGCGGTAATGAGTTTGGTTTTTTTTCCCTCTGACATAAAAGTTCCCTGTCTTAAATATTGCGGTTTTGAATATTTAAAACATGGACGACGTAGGTTATGCAAGGGAAAAGTCGACTATCAGCCAATAACAGCCAAGATGAACAGGTAATGATGTCGAGAGGTATCGTGTAGATAGGGAGCTAAAAGAACAAACCTCCAGCAGGATGCATGTAGCGCTGGAGGTTTTTTAGTCGGTGTATTTGAGGTATTAGAGGAGTGGGTTGAAGAGATAGAACACTCGCTCTAAGAACCGAGAAAATAGGCTCCTTTTCTCCCACTCTTCCAATACAACAGTGTGAGATTGCTTAGTATAGCTATCTTGTAACCAAGACATTTGCTTGGTGAACTCTTCGTCATCAACGGCGAGGGTCACTTCGAAGTTCAGCCACAAGCTGCGCATATCCATGTTTACGGTGCCAACTAAACAGAATTGGTCGTCAATTACGACAGATTTTGTATGCAGCAAACCACCATAAAACTCATAAATCTTGACCCCTGCACTCAAGAGCTCACTATAAAAAGCGCGTGACGCCCATTGCACCATCATAGAGTCATTTTTATGGGGAATAATGAGTTCAACGTCAATGCCTCGTTGTGCTGTCATCTTTAACGTTTCGAGTAAATCAGCATTGGGCACGAAATATGGTGTTGTGATTCGTACCGAGCGATTGGCTTGGTTTATTGCCAATGTTAATACTTGATAGATCAGATATTCCGGCATACCTGGGCCAGAAGGCACAACCTGAATAGGGTGTTGGAATTCACTCTCATCGATTTTACATTCAGGTAGTCTCGGTAAATGGCGTTCGCCAGTTTCGACTTCCCAATCCCAACAGTGGATGGCACTCAATACGTTTACCGTTGGTCCCGTAATGCGAACCATGATATCCACCCAATGCCCAACGCCACTATTTTGCTTGAAGTAAGCCGGGTCAACCAAGTTCATTGAACCGGTATAAGCAATTTCATCATCAATTACGATGATCTTGCGATGCTGGCGAAGATCAAGACGACGTAAGAAAATACGCCACATCTTCACTTCTAACGCTTGAATAACTTCAATTCCAGCATCCTGCATCATTCGATACCAAGGACTTCTGAAAAAACGCGGGCTACCTGCTGAATCGAGCAATAGCTTGACATCTACGCCGCGTTTAGCCGCTCGGATAAGTGCAGAAGCGACAGAGTCAGCCAAACCACCTGGATGCCAAATGTAGAATACCATTCGAATACTGCTCTGCGCGTTTTCGATGTCTTCAATAATGGAATGCAAAATCTCATTAGGTGACTGTTGCAGCGACAATGTATTACCGCTCAATGCGGGAAGACCAAGGCGGTTGTTACATAGTTCATCAATTCGGTAGATGTGCCTTCCCATCGTTTCTGGGTTGTGCGCGTTACAGTCGTTAAGCTGACTGAACCACTTCTCGAATGGTGTAAACATCTCTTTCGCACGTTCGGCTCGCTTTCTGCCTAAGTTCAGTTCACCGAAGAGGAAATAACATGCGACACCCAGAACGGGAAGGATATAAATGATCATTAGCCAAGCTAAAGACACGCTCACTGCACGGCGCTTTAAAACGACACGAATGGTCACACCTGCGACCAGTAACCAATATAGCCCGATGCCAGCTAAAGTAAGAAAGTGATAAAACTTGTCCATATACGCTCAGAGTAATATGCCCTTCTAGGATATTAAGCATAAAAGTGGGTTGGGGGAATAGATTTCCCATTTAGACGTGGGATTGACCTTATATGAGGAACGAATTTCATAACAGCTGATTCTGTTATTTTAATGTGAAAAATAAGGTCATTCTTTAACTTTTGAACAAAAAAGCAGCATTTAACCTGCGTAACTCGACACTTGTGCGATAAATGTAATTTTTTGGGGTTCCAATTTTAAAGGGGAGCTGCTTTACTTTCTAGACATAGTGCGTCGAACGCTTATTTTATAAGTGTACAATAATTTTTACATAAACTTTTTAGACGCCTATCTCTATGCATACACAACAAACTAATTTTGGAGAAAAAGCGTGGCTACAACTAATACAGCAGCACCACGTGATACGTGGGGGTCTAAACTAGGCTTCGTAATGGCAGCAGCGGGTTCCGCTGT
>NZ_JAWOTF010000019.1:0-69513 GCF_033338735.1 Vibrio sp. Vb1127
ACTCAGAAGTGAAACGAAATAGCGCCGATGGTAGTGTGGGGCTTCCCCATGTGAGAGTAGGACATCGCCAGGCTTTAGTTTTATTTTCACTTTTTCGAAAAGTGAAGACAAAAGCGGACGCTTGCTTATTAAAGCGAGTGATACCACTGCGGAGTGGTAGTTCAGTTGGTTAGAATACCGGCCTGTCACGCCGGGGGTCGCGGGTTCGAGTCCCGTCCACTCCGCCACTTATATTAAGCCTCAGTCGAAAGACTGAGGCTTTTTTCGTTTTGGTTCCCCGACTTACCTTAAACCCACTTTCATATTGAAACCTTGCATCGAGAGGCCGGCTTCCCTCTGGCTATGCTTTCTAAGCCCTGTATGAGTGAAGTGGAACGCAGTTTTGTGTGGTTTCTGCAGTCTCGAGCGCTAGTTTTGAGCCTCTTCATTCACCAAAGCTCCTTTTGTTCGATATTAGAAAATCTAGTTATGTGACAGAGTTTAATTGTTTGAGGTGTCACTTGTTCCAATTTTGAAAACAGGACGACTTTGAATACAAGTTTAGTCTCACTGAGTTCAAGAGAGAGGGGGACTAAATTTCTGTTAAGGCTTTGATCTACCTGAATGCTAGCTCAGTTTTATCTTGGTGAGATTGCTAACCTGTTTGGGTTCTGAACGCAATCACCCTAAATGTATCTTTCTCATTAAAATACAAACTCGCTCATTGCTAAGTATTGTGGAAGTTTAGCTTTGATATTTGCGAGGAGCCTATATTGCCAAGAGAAGAGAAGAGAAGAGAAGAGAAGTGATAAATGGGTAAATTAAAAGGCTCGTCTATGAATACTATCTATCGGCAATAGTTAGTATCTATGAAAATGCAGCGTAGCGATTCTTAGTATATTTGAAGGTATATCAAAGAATAAGGAGCACTCGTCCTTGAAGGGGAGTCTGAAAATTAGTTATGAAAAAAGCAGCTAGGTAGCTGCTTTTTATTTATTAAGTTACGTGTCTTTAAGAGTCCACTGGCTCCGTATGTTCCGGAGTGGTTATTGCTTGGTTGTTCTCTTCCATCTTCTTCTCTTCTGCTTTTGCTTTTTCAATCATTGGGGTGATTGTTGAGCCTTGAATGAGGATAGAGAAAACAACGACGGAGTAGGTCATTACAAGAATAATCTCTTTTACATCGATTAACTTATCTTGAATCACCCAAATACCAGATGGAATGGAAAGTGCCATTGCCAATGCAAGGCCCCCGCGTAAGCCGCCCCACGTCAAAATACGTACTGACCACGGGTTATATTTTCTGTAACGCTTAAAGCCAATGTACGAGAGAAATACGCTTAAATAGCGAGCTGCTAGTACAAGAGGGACTGAAATAGCCATCATAATCCAGTCTTCTTTGTGGAATTCAAATAGCAGCATCGACATGCCGATCAGTAGGAATAACACGCCATTCAAGAACTCATCAACAAGCTCCCAAAAATGGTCAAGGTGATCTTCACTCTCTTTTGAAAAGCCAATAAAGCGTGTCCAGTTGCCAATCATAATACCGGATACAACCATCGCGAGTGGGCCTGATACATGGATGTATTCAGCAAATGCGTAACCTGCTGTTGGGACACCAATGGTAAGTAACAATTCCATTGAGTGATCATCGGTGGCACTGATCAAGTAGTGGAATAGCAAACCGAGGACGAAACCATATGTGATACCACCGATAGCTTCTTGGATGAAGAGCAAGGTGACACTACCTACAGTTGGTGCCTCAGTGCCAAATGCAATCGTAAATAGAGTGACGAAGATAACCAAACCGAAGCCATCATTGAAGAGCGATTCTCCTTCAATCTGAGTGGAGATACGTTTAGGAGCATCTAGTTTTTTCACAATAGCCAATACAGCGATTGGGTCAGTTGGCGATATTAGAGCACCAAATAGTAAGCAGTAGACCAAATCAAATTGGATGCCAATTAACTGACAAAACCCATACAGTGCAAATCCAATAAAGAACGTGGAAAACAGTGTGGCTCCAAGGGCTAAAACAGTGATCTCCCACTTTTGATCTTTAAGGTTCGGGAGTTTGATGCCTAGTCCACCAGCAAATAGTAAGAAGCCAAGAATGCCTTTGAGCAAGAAATCTTCGAAGTTAATCCTTGTGACCGTCTCCGTCGCAATTTCGGTGAGATGGAACCAGTTGTTTTGACCCGCAATTAAGATTAGAAGTGAAAGCACCATTGAACCTGCGGTAATCGCAATGGTGGTTTGCATCTTTCCTATCTTGCTGTTTACAAAAGCAATTAGCATCGCAGCTGCGGATAGAAAACATAAAGTATGATAGACCGACATAGAGCTCTCTATTTGTAACATTTTATGAATGGAATTCTCGGCTGATGCTGCTTAAATAGCAAACATTTTTTCGTGATTATTTTGTAAGTTAAGAAGGAGATAAAATAATCATTAATTCCACGTTTAGACGTCTAGACTCCTGAAGTTTGTGTGATAGGATGGAAAGATAACTAAAGGAATGAGGCTGTACTGTGGGAAGTAACGTAAGACAACAGATTGAAGCTCAATTGAAGCAACGTATTCTTTTGATTGATGGTGGTATGGGAACCATGATTCAAGGGTACAAACTTGAAGAGCAAGACTATCGAGGAACGCGCTTTGCGGATTGGCATTGTGATCTAAAAGGTAACAACGACCTGTTGGTTCTAAGTCAGCCTCAACTTATCAAGGAAATTCACGCTGCATATTTAGAAGCGGGTGCAGATATTCTCGAAACCAACACGTTTAACGCAACAACCATTGCGATGGCTGACTACGAGATGGAAAGCCTAAGTGAAGAAATTAACTTTGCTGCTGCCAAGCTTGCACGTGAAGTTGCAGACGAATGGACCGCAAAAACACCCGATAAACCGCGTTATGTCGCAGGGGTTTTAGGGCCGACGAACCGCACTTGTTCTATCTCTCCTGATGTAAACGACCCTGGATATCGAAATGTTTCTTTCGACGAGTTAGTTGAGGCTTACTCTGAATCGACTCGAGCGCTGATTAAAGGTGGTTCTGATCTTATTCTTATCGAGACCATCTTCGATACTCTTAACGCTAAGGCTTGTTCATTTGCTGTTGAAAGTGTGTTTGAAGAGATGGGTATTGAGTTACCTGTGATGATCTCGGGGACTATTACTGATGCTTCCGGTAGAACATTATCCGGTCAAACCACAGAAGCGTTTTACAACTCATTACGTCATGTTAAACCGATTTCGTTTGGTTTGAACTGTGCACTTGGCCCGGATGAACTGCGTCCTTATGTTGAAGAGCTCTCGCGTATATCAGAATCTTTTGTTTCCGCTCACCCAAATGCTGGGCTTCCGAATGCATTCGGCGAATACGATTTGTCGCCAGAAGATATGGCTAAGCATGTTAAAGAGTGGGCTCAAAGTGGCTTTTTAAACTTGATTGGTGGGTGTTGTGGTACAACTCCTGAGCACATTCGCCAAATGGCACTCGCGGTTGAAAATATCGCCCCTCGTCAATTACCTGAACTTCCCGTTGCTTGTCGCTTGTCTGGCCTAGAGCCACTCGCTATTGATAAAGACTCTTTATTTATCAATGTCGGTGAGCGTACGAATGTAACCGGTTCTGCGCGTTTTAAGCGCTTGATTAAAGAAGAACTGTACGATGAAGCGCTCGATGTGGCTCGTCAACAAGTTGAAAATGGCGCTCAAATTATCGATATCAACATGGATGAAGGCATGTTGGATGCACAAGCTTGTATGGTTCGCTTTTTAAACCTTTGTGCGTCAGAACCTGAAATCTCAAAAGTACCAATCATGGTTGACTCTTCCAAGTGGGAGGTTATTGAAGCCGGTCTTAAGTGCATCCAAGGAAAAGGCATTGTTAACTCGATCTCTCTCAAAGAAGGCAAAGAGAAATTCGTTGAACAAGCTAAGTTGATCCGCCGTTACGGTGCGGCTGTGATTGTGATGGCGTTTGATGAGATTGGGCAAGCAGATACACGTGAGCGCAAAGTAGAAATTTGTACCAACGCTTACCGAATTCTTGTTGATGAAGTGGGCTTTCCACCAGAAGACATCATTTTTGACCCAAACATTTTTGCCATTGCTACGGGGATCGAGGAGCATAATAACTACGCGGTGGATTTCATTGAAGCCGTTGGCGATATCAAACGTGATTTACCACATGCGATGATCTCGGGTGGTGTTTCTAACGTCTCATTCTCTTTCCGTGGCAATAACTATGTACGTGAAGCGATTCACGCGGTGTTCCTCTACCACTGTTTTAAAAATGGTATGGATATGGGGATTGTGAATGCGGGTCAGTTAGAAATCTACGATAACGTGCCTGAAAAATTGCGTGAGGCTGTGGAAGATGTCGTTCTTAACCGTCATGATGACGCCACTGAGAGATTGTTAGATATCGCGGCGGAATATGCAGGCAAAGGGGTAGGTAAAGAGGAGGATGCCTCTGCACTTGAGTGGAGAACTTGGCCTGTTGAAAAGCGCTTAGAGCACGCGTTAGTGAAAGGAATAACTGAGTTCATCGTTGATGATACCGAAGAGGCTCGTGTCAACGCTTCAAAGCCATTAGAGGTGATTGAAGGCCCACTAATGGATGGGATGAACGTCGTCGGAGACTTGTTTGGTGAAGGTAAAATGTTCCTTCCTCAGGTCGTAAAATCTGCACGAGTGATGAAGCAAGCAGTCGCGCATCTGGAGCCCTACATCAATGCAGAAAAGCAGGTGGGACAAACAAACGGTAAGATTTTGCTAGCGACGGTCAAAGGTGATGTACATGATATCGGGAAAAATATCGTTGGCGTTGTATTGCAGTGCAATAACTACGAAATTATCGATCTTGGTGTCATGGTTCCTTGCGAAAAGATCTTAAAAGTAGCGCAAGAAGAGAACGTCGATATTATTGGTTTATCAGGGTTGATCACACCTTCATTAGACGAAATGGTGCATGTTGCAAAAGAGATGGAGCGTCTCGACTTTAGCTTACCTCTTCTCATCGGTGGCGCAACAACGTCAAAAGCCCATACCGCAGTTAAGATTGAGCAAAATTACAAGCATCCAGTGGTTTACGTGAACAACGCCTCACGTGCAGTGGGCGTATGTACTTCTCTTCTGTCTGATGAACGTCGCCCTGAATTTGTTGAAAAACTTGAAGCTGATTACGAACGAGTACGTGATCAACATAATCGAAAGAAACCGAGAACCAAACCAGTGACATTAGAAGCTGCTCGAGCGAATAAAGTTGCTATCGATTGGGAAGCTTATACTCCTCCAGTGCCTGTTAAGCCTGGCATTCATATCTTCGATGATTTTGATGTGGCTATATTACGTCAATACATCGATTGGACACCATTCTTTATGACTTGGTCACTTGTGGGTAAGTATCCAACAATTTTCCAACATGAAGAAGTTGGTGAAGAAGCAAAACGTTTATTCGAAGATGCCAACGAGATACTTGATCGAGTTGAGCGAGAAGGCCTGTTAAAAGCGCGTGGAATGTGTGGCTTATTCCCTGCTGCGAGCGTGGGGGACGACATTGAAGTTTATGCTGATGAAACTCGTACCGACGTTGTGAAAGTATTACGTAACTTGCGACAACAGACCGAGAAACCAAAAGGATTCAACTATTGTTTATCCGACTACATCGCACCTAAAGAGTCGGGTAAGCATGATTGGATAGGGGCATTTGCTGTCACTGGTGGTATTGGTGAACGAGAGCTTGCTGATGAATACAAAGCACAGGGAGATGATTACAACGCAATTATGATTCAAGCGGTGGCGGATCGCCTAGCCGAAGCGTTTGCTGAGTATTTGCATGAGCGTGTCCGTAAAGAAATTTGGGGTTATGCTGCGGATGAAGATTTATCTAACGATGATCTCATTCGTGAAAAATACCAAGGTATTCGCCCTGCACCAGGTTATCCAGCGTGCCCTGAGCATACTGAAAAAGGACCGCTTTGGGAGCTACTTAATGTGGAAGAGAATATTGGCATGACTCTAACCTCCAGCTATGCAATGTATCCGGGCGCGTCAGTCTCTGGTTGGTATTTCTCTCATCCTGACTCACGTTACTTTGCGATCGCACAGATTCAAGAAGATCAGCTAGAGAGTTACGCCGATCGTAAGGGGTGGGATAGGATCGAGGCTGAAAAATGGTTAGGGCCAAACATTAACGGTTAAATTGATGTTTACCTCGTCCAAATGTAACAACTATTGAAACAACAAAGGGCTGCAGATACGCAGCCCTTTGTTTTATTGAGTTGAACTTACTTCTCAAACAACTCAGTGTGGAGTTTTTGTATGGCTTGTTTCGATACCGATTCATGGAGCAAGAAGCATAAGTTGTGAGGGCTAGCGCCATAACAAATCATGCGTAGGTTAAAGTCTTCTAGCGTGCCAAAAACCTGTTTCGCGTAGCCTTTACTCTCACTCATGTTGTTACCAATGAGAGCAACGAGGCATAGGTCATGTTCAACTTCTACCTTACATAACTCTTCTAACTCTTCTCGTGCAGCTTGCGGCAGCTGTGGTGCTCCGCCAGATGTATCAGTTTGATCAAGTGTTAACGATACACTGATTTCAGATGTCGTGATCAAATCGACAGAGATCTTATGCTTTGCAAGGATCTCAAAAACCTTCGCTAAGAATCCGTATGCGTGGAACATATTGGCGCTGCGTAGCGTTACCATGGTTTGGTTACAACGCAAAGCTAGCGCACGGAATAACGGTGAGCTTTCGACTTGGTGGCGAATCCAAGTTCCCCCTTTTTCTGGCTCTTTCGATGACCCTACAAATACCGGAATGTCGTGGCGTAATGCGGGTACTAGCGTAGAAGGGTGAAGGATTTTAGCGCCAAAGTTAGCCATTTCTGAAGCTTCACTAAAGCTGATCTCGGGAATTGGTGAGGCTTTTGGTGCAATTCGCGGGTCTGTTGTGTAGATACCCGGAACATCAGTCCAGATTTCTAGCCCTGCTGCTTTAACGCTCTCAGCAATTAAGGCGGCGCTGTAATCGCTGCCCCCTCGACCTAATGTTGTTGTATTACCGGCTTCGTCAGATCCTATGAAGCCTTGAGTAACAACAACGGATTGTTGGCAAAGTGGTACGAGTTTATCTTGCGCAAGCGTCGAAATTGCTTCAATGTTTGGATCCGCGCGACCAAAGTTGTCATCAGTACGCAGCACATCGCGGATATCAAAGCGCACAGCTTGAATGCCTCGCTCACACATTAACTGAGTTAGAATATGCGTCGACATGAGTTCGCCACATGCGACTAAATGATCGGTTAACTTCGCACTAGCTTGGATAGATGCAGCCTCGGCCAGGCTGGTTACGGTATCTAATATGCCATACACCTCGGCAGCAGTTTTCGTGCTGTCTTCGAGCTGAGTTAAAATGGCGTCATGAATGTTGGCCAGATTTTGCAGCAGCTCAGTACGGTGCGTTTGATCCTGAACACCGTTGGCGAGTTCTACCAATAGGTTGGTGACGCCAGAGCAAGCGCTGCTCACGACCAGGCGAGTATTTGGATTGTTTTCGATAATGGTGGCGCAACGACTCATTGCCTCAAAGTTGGCAACACTGGTTCCACCGAATTTAGCTACGTTAAATGCGCTCACTGCGTTCTCCCACGACTTCCTAAAAAATTGTACATCCAATGTTTAGTGAGAAAAGGAACAGAGCAAAAAGAGAGGTATTTAGAATGCTATTTGAAAAATTTACCCTCAGAAGCCCTTCATCAGACTGCGCTGATGACAGTTGATGGGATTCAGCCCAATTCAACCGATAAGTCAAATCCTGCAACTTTGACTTACCTCGGCACTACTCCCCCTCAATGATTGGTGTTGGAATTGCGGTTCCACAAATCATCTACCTGGGTAGCGCTCCTCTTCTACATAAAGCTCAAACATTGAACGGTTTTGAGGCCTTAATGTCAATCAATATTTCAACCTTTATGGTGTTTTTTATTAACGATTTTGTGACACTGGTTTGACCTCCATACTTACGGCTAATTGCTGATAGAGGAAAAATCTATTAGGGTGAAGAACCCTACACCTGAGCCATGTTATTGAATAGAACTTTTAGAATGCTCAGGATAAAAGATAATCAAGGAGCTGACATGTCGATCCAAAGCTTTATTCCGCCTCACCGTATTTTAATGGGACCTGGTCCTTCTGATATTTATCCTCAAGTGTTACAAGCACTAAGCCGTCCTACGGTAGGTCACCTTGATCCTCTGTTTATCGGTATGATGGATGAGCTCAAGCAGCTATTGAAGTATGCCTTTCAAACTGACAATGAGTTCACTATTGCGGTTTCAGCGCCTGGTAGCGCAGGGATGGAAACCTGCTTTGTAAACTTGATCGAGAAAGGCGACAAAGTTATCGTCTGCCGTAACGGTGTATTTGGTGAACGCATGCGCGAAAACGTCGTCCGTGCTGGTGGTGAAGTTGTTATCGTCGATGATGAATGGGGGGCACCTGTTTCCATTGATAAAGTCGAGCAAGCACTCGAACAGCACCCAGATACAAAAGTTCTTGCTTTTGTGCATGCGGAAACCTCAACTGGTGCAGTCAGTGATGCTCAAGCATTGGGTAAGCTGGCGAAACAGCATAATGCATTATCTATTGTTGATGCGGTGACATCGCTTGGTGGTGTGCCGTTAAAAGTGGATGAATGGCAACTGGATGCGGTTTACTCTGGTAGTCAAAAATGTTTGTCATGTGTACCTGGGCTCTCACCAGTGACGTTTTCTCCTGCCGCGATTGAAAAGATTCAAGCAAGAACAACACCAGTACAGAGTTGGTTCCTCGATCAGAGTTTAGTTTTGGGGTATTGGAGTGGAGAAGGCAAGCGTAGTTACCATCATACGGCGCCAGTTAATAGCTTGTATGCGCTTCATGAAGCTTTATTGATACTGAAAAATGAAGGATTAGAAAACGCTTGGGCTCGTCACCAACTGATGCATGAAAAACTCAAAAATGGCTTACAAAAGTTAGGCTTTGAATTTGTTGTGGACGAAGCCCATCGGTTGCCACAATTAAATGCGATTTACGTGCCTGAAGGAATTGATGAAGCAAAAGTTCGTGCTCACTTGCTAGAAACCTATAATCTAGAAATTGGTGCAGGCCTTGGGGCATTAGCTGGTAAAGCGTGGCGTATTGGCTTAATGGGTTACGGCGCTCGATCTGAAAACGTTGCGCTGTGCTTAAAAGCGTTAGAAGAGTCACTCACTGAATAAAATCATACAGCAATGAGATCAAGAAAAGCGAAGGTCATCCCTTCGCTTTTTGGTATTTATTACTTAGCTCCTGAAGTGGGGGCTGGTGAGGCAGAGATTGCTTGAGAAGGTGGTTGGTAATTGACGTCACTGAAATCAATCTTCGGGAACAAAAACTGCGCTTCAGCTCTAATTTGCTCCGCTTTACTTGAGTCATCTAAGCCTTGGTAGGCCAAAATCAAATTGTTATAAAATGCAGGGCGAGGCTTATCTTTGATGATTTTTAGCGACCAATCGATATAAGGCTTGATCAAGGTTGCGTCTTGTTGGTACAGCCCAAGGTTTAAAAACGTGCTATAGACATCCCAATCAAACCTGTCTTTCCAAACTACAGGGTTACTGACTTGATTCAGAATATCAGGGTTAGTTGGTCTAGTGGTCTCAAACTTCGTCAATACATAGTTCGTATGTAATGCGCTTACCATGTAAAACGTAAACGCAACGGGAAGTACCAAACTAAAAACACGCAGCAAGCTTTTGGTTACATTACTAAAGCCGACTTGTCGATAACGAGAGACGCGCTGATCGACCCAGTACAGTAGGATAACGAAGATCAACCAATGCACGAGAGAGTGGTAGAAAGGGTATTCCAGTTGTGAGTGCAATACGATAGGTATAAACAAGGCCAGCAACGCAAGACGAGTTCCGCGTTTGGCTTGATAGATTCGATACAGTACCAGTGCCATCGCTAAGAAGATGCCGAGTATTGGCAGTAAGCCACCTTCTACTCCCCAGTAAAGCAGCTCGTTATGCGGATGATCCATGGCAGGCAAACCTGCTGGGTAATTCTCATTAAGGGCATGTTGACGAGCCGTATACAGCATGTACTCAGATTCAAACTTGCCATATCCATAACCAGTAAAAGGCTTTTCAATCACCATGTCTAATGTTTGCGGAAAAGTATACGCTCGAGGAGACTCCATATTTACTTTTTCTGCGGCTAACCCACCTCCATCAGGAAAGGCAAGATACATGACAACGACTGAGAGTAAGAGCCCACTTACAAGTGACACAACCCAGCGGATAAAGCGCCCTTTGGTTGCAAAGCGGTACATGTATGGAATGACCAACAACACGGCGATGACCGAGGCTAACCAACCAGTGCGTGAAGCCAACGCCACAATTAGTGGTAAAGTTAAAACTGGTACGGCATAGAGAAGGTAAACATCGCTTAACTTACGGTCGTATTTGTAGGGCTGACGTGCAAGTAAATAGCTGGCAATCACCAACCCTGTCGCAAGAAAGCTGGCCATTACATTGGGCTGTTGGAAAATACCATAAGGACGATTGGCCACCGTGTCGTAACCAAACGGATTGCCTGGTTTGAGATACAGATATTGTGTCAAACCAAAAATGGCTTCGATAACAACCGCAAGGACAATGAACCATAATAGGCGTTGGCGATGTTTATTACTGAAATGAAATTGTTGTAAGGCAATAAAGAACAGGACACCACACCACAGGCCAATGAGCTTATTGGCTGCCAAACTGCTATTCGCATTTGGGTACAGAATGGGCACCGTCATGATAAGAGCACTAATGAACAAGCCGATGGTTAGTTTTGAGTAACGTAGTACTCGATTATTCGCAAGTTGGTAACACCCAATGCCTAATGCAAAGCTAAAAGCAATCCAAGTTGTCGCATTGAACGAAAGCGAAAGCCCCGAACCGCCGGGGTTGGGCATGAAAAAGTGCATTGCCAACACAAATAGTGTTGCCAAGGCAATGAGAAACTTGCGATTGAGGGGAACCTGTACTTTTTCGGGAGAAAGCTTTGTTCCACTTACATGTATAGTAGCCATAGTTATTGCGTTGTTTTGAATGAAAAAAGACCAGCACTTGCTGGTCTCGATACTTTACCTGTTTTTTCTACTTCAACATAGGCTTGAGGAAGAGAGCTGTGTGCGACCCCTCGATTTGCGACACATCTTCCGGAGTGCCTTGAGCGATTATCTCGCCGCCACCCTGACCCCCTTCAGGACCAAGATCGATAATCCAGTCCGCAGTCTTAATGACGTCCAGGTTATGCTCGATCACCACGACAGTATTTCCGTGGTCGCGAAGTCTGTGCAGTACAGTGAGCAACTGCTGGATATCATGGAAGTGCAAGCCGGTTGTTGGTTCATCCAAAATGTACAAGGTTTTTCCTGTATCACGTTTGGATAGCTCTCGCGCCAGTTTCACACGCTGTGCTTCACCACCGGAGAGTGTTGTTGCCGCTTGACCCAATCGTATGTACGACAAACCCACATCCATCAGTGTTTGTAGTTTGCGAGCGATGGCAGGAACTGGATCGAAGAAGGTGCGTGCATCTTCGACCGTCATTTCTAGCACTTCATCAATAGTTTTACCTTTGTAACGTACTTCGAGCGTTTCACGGTTGTAGCGTTTACCTTTACACACATCACATGGCACATAAACATCTGGTAGGAAATGCATTTCTACTTTGATAACACCGTCACCCTGACAGGCCTCACAACGACCACCGCGTACGTTAAAACTAAAACGGCCCGGCTTGTAACCGCGAGAACGCGACTCCTGTGTGCCTGCAAACAGTTCACGGATTGGGGTAAAGATCCCCGTATAGGTTGCAGGGTTAGAGCGAGGTGTACGGCCAATTGGGCTTTGATCAATATCGATGACTTTATCGAAGTGCTCTAGACCTTTAATCGATTTATAAGGTGAAGGCTGAGCCGTTGTCGCTCCGTTAAGTTGGGTATGCGCAATTTTAAAGAAAGTATCATTAATCAGCGTTGATTTACCTGAGCCAGATACCCCTGTAATACAGCTGAATAACCCAACAGGAATTGAAAGGTTAACGTTTTTAAGGTTATTACCTGTTGCGCCTAATAGCTCAACCGTTTTTTTCGGATCTCGCGGCGTGCGATCTTTCGGTACTGCGATTTCTTTAACACCACTTAAGTACTGACCTGTCAGAGAATTCGGATTCGCGACTATCTCTTCCATGGTGCCTTCCGCAACAACATTACCACCATGTACGCCAGCACCAGGACCAATATCTATGACATGATCTGCACAGCGAATCGCATCTTCATCGTGTTCTACCACAAGTACGGTATTACCTAAATCGCGCAAATGAGTCAGTGTTTTTAGGAGTCGTTCGTTATCACGCTGGTGGAGGCCAATCGACGGTTCATCTAAGACGTACATGACACCAACAAGACCTGCACCAATTTGGCTTGCTAAACGAATACGTTGAGCTTCACCGCCTGATAAGGTTTCTGCACTGCGTGATAAGTTTAGGTAGTTCAAACCGACGTTAACTAAGAATTGCAGGCGGTCGTTGATTTCCTTCATCACTTTTTCAGCGATTTGGGCTCGTTGACCTTCCAGTTTCAAGGAATGGAAGAACTCCAATGCATCAGCAATGCTGAGTTCAACAATCTCAGGTAGTGTCGTATCAGCAATAAAAACGTTACGTGCTTCGAGGCGTAGACGAGTACCGCCACAGCTTGAACAAGATTTAGTGGAGATGTATTTTGCAAGCTCTTCACGGACAGAGTTGGATTCTGTATCACGATAGCGACGTTCTAGGGTATTCAGAATACCTTCGAATGGATGGCGTTTAACGCGAATATCGCCACGATCGTTGATGTATTTAAACTCAATCTCAGTACGACCTGAGCCCTTTAGAATGACATCTTGCGTTTTCTTTGGCAGAGAATTAAAAGGGGCATGGAGGTCAAAACCATAATGATCGGCCAATGAGGTGAGCATTTGGAAGTAGTAGTAGTTCTTTTGATCCCAACCGCGAATCGCACCTTGTGCCAAGCTTAATGAATCATCTTGAATGACTCGGCTTGGATCGAAGTATTGTTGAACACCCAAGCCATCACAAGTGCCACATGCACCAGCAGGGTTGTTGAATGAGAAAAGTCGCGGCTCTAACTCTTGCATGCTGTAACCACATTGTGGACAAGCGAAGTTGGCGGAGAAAATAATCTCTTCACCGTCGCCATCCATTGGCGCGACAACCGCAATTCCGCCTGATAATTCGAGTGTTGTCTCGAAAGATTCGGCCAAGCGCTGTTGTAAGTCTGGACGAACTTTAAAGCGGTCTACCACGACTTCAATGGTGTGCTTTTTATGTAGCTCTAGCGTTGGAGGATCGGACAGATCGCAAGTCTCTCCATCAATACGCGCACGAATAAAGCCTTGAGCCGCTAAGTTCTCAAGCGTTTTAACATGCTCACCTTTACGCTCTTTGACAATGGGTGCCAACAGCATCATTTTGCTGCCTTCTGGCATCTCCAGAACTTTGTCCACCATTTGACTGATGGTTTGCGCAGCAAGAGGGGCATGGTGCGTTGGACATCGGGGTTCGCCTACACGAGCATACAACAGACGCAAGTAGTCGTAGACTTCGGTAATTGTACCGACGGTTGAACGCGGGTTATGAGAAGTAGACTTCTGTTCAATAGAAATCGCGGGTGATAACCCTTCAATATGGTCGACATCGGGTTTTTCCATCAGAGACAAAAACTGACGAGCGTAGGCAGAGAGAGACTCTACGTAGCGTCGTTGGCCTTCTGCATACAATGTATCGAAAGCGAGAGAGGATTTACCGGAGCCACTTAGTCCAGTAATGACAATCAGTTTATCGCGAGGGATTGTAAGATTAATGTCTTTAAGGTTATGGGTTCGGGCACCGCGAACTTCTATTTTATCCATCGTTTTTGCTCTATGTATAACCAAGTGGGGCAAGTATTACATAGTGTGAGAAATGTGCAAAGAAAATTACTGGATAAAAAAACAGTAAAGTAAAAAGCCCAGCGTTGTGCTGGGCTTTCGATACAGTAATTTCGTACTAAGACGATGCTTTATACTGCTTTTTGTGTTGCGTGCTTACCTAGCTCAGAGGTTTTTTCATCTTTTAGATACAGGTTTTCAAAACAATAGTTAGTTGCTTCGATGTAACCTTCAACGCTACCACAGTCAAAGCGTTTGCCCTTGAATTTGTAAGCCAATACACAGCCCGCTTTTGCTTGCTTCAGCAGCGCGTCAGTGATTTGAATTTCACCACCTTTACCTGGTTCGGTGTTTTCGATCAGTTCAAAAATATCGGGAGTCAGGATGTAGCGGCCAATGATAGCAAGGTTGCTAGGCGCCGTGCCTTTCTCTGGTTTTTCTACCATGTCGTCTACGCGGTAGATGTCGTCTTTGATCATTTCACCAGAGATAACGCCGTATTTGTGCGTTTCTTCGGCTGGTACTTCTTGCACTGCAACGATAGAACAGCGGAACTGCTTAAATAGTGCCACCATCTGAGCCAGTACGCCCTCTTGCTCGTTCACACAAAGGTCATCAGCAAGAACAACAGCAAATGGCTCATCGCCTACCAATTCTCGTCCAGTTAGAATCGCGTGGCCCAAGCCTTTCATTTCGCGTTGACGTATATAAGTGAAGTTTGCAGATTCAATGATTTCACGGATATCTACCAACAGCTCTTCTTTGTTGGTACCGCTAATCTGATGTTCCAGTTCGTAGTTCTTATCAAAGTGGTCCATGATCGAGTGCTTGCCACGACCCGTCACAATACACATGCCGTTCATACCAGCTTGGATTGCTTCTTCGACACCGTATTCAATAAGCGGTTTGTTCACGACTGGCATCATCTCTTTTGGCATAGATTTCGTTGCCGGTAGGAAGCGTGTGCCATAGCCTGCAGCAGGGAACAGACATTTTTTTATCATTGGGGGAATATCCTATCTCGTTTTTATCAAGAATCTGCGCATAACTTTAACACGAGAGGTATCAATGAATCATGAATAAAGTAGGAAAAAATGTGAGACTCGGTGCGGAAAAAAGATGAGCGACTCGTCATTTCAGTTATCAGAGCCGCTCACATTGCATCACGACATTAAGTTTTGGTCTGCCCAGGCGATTGCCTGTACTCGGTTCTTTACGGATAGCTTTTTGAATATCTGATACAAGTGCGATTTGATGGTGAATTCACTGACGAATAACTCCTCGGCCATCTGACTGTTCGAGGCGCCAGCTTGTAGGCAACGCAGTACTTGTAGCTCACGAATGGTTAGGTCTACCGTAGCTGGTGCAGTATGAGTATTAATGACATTGCGATAATAGTGTAAAAGTTGACTGGTTACATTACGCGGCAGCCAGTTTTGACCGTTAACAATGCCTTTTAACCCTTCTCCAATTTGCTCTAGCGTATCTTCAGAATAAAACACACCTTTTAATTGACCAAATGAAAGAAGTTCATCCGTGGTTAGTCTTTTAGGCACGTTGAAGACAACGGTTTCAAAGTTTTTCCATACAAGAGGCAAGTTTTTGATCGATTGAACAAGTGATTTATGTTCACTGAAGTCGATCAGTAGAATTTTATTACGGTGTTGTGGCTTGGCTTCCATGAGTGCTGCGGTTGAAATCACCGGGATGCTCATATCAACGTACTTTTCGAGTGCCGCCACTTTTTTTTGCGCATTATCTTCCATACTGATCAGAAATAGCTTTCTTGCGTAAGCCGACTTTCTCACGTGTTCCAATCTCCCTGGGTTCAATAGAAGCCATAAACTGGCATTAAAGAGAGGCCATAACCATCGCTTTACTGAATAAATGCGTTCGAATTCAAAGCTTCACGAAACGATGTCTGCAACGCGAATCAAAAATGCTACACACGTAAGTTGAAATACGATTTGGGTTCTAGAGGGTGACTCAATAGATCACAATGGTATTAGACTTTAATCAAAACATTAAAGCGTGCTATTCTAATACGCTAAAATTTTATATATCCAGAGTGAAACGGAGCACATCATGGCCAGCCGTGGAATTAACAAAGTTATTTTGGTGGGGAATCTAGGTAACGACCCTGAAATTCGTTACATGCCGAATGGCGGTGCAGTAGCAAACATTACTATTGCGACTTCTGATTCATGGCGTGATAAAGCGACTGGCGAACAGCGCGAAAAAACGGAATGGCACCGTGTTGTGTTGTTCGGCAAACTTGCGGAAGTAGCAGGTGAGTACTTGCGTAAAGGCTCTCAAGTTTACATTGAAGGGCAACTGCAAACTCGCAAATGGCAAGATCAAAGTGGCCAAGATCGCTACTCAACTGAAGTCGTTGTTCAAGGCTTCAATGGTGTGATGCAAATGCTTGGCGGTCGTGCTCAAGGTGGCGGCGCACCAATGGGCGGTCAACAGCAGCAACAAGGTGGATGGGGTCAGCCTCAACAGCCAGCTCAGCAGCAGTACAATGCGCCTCAGCAACAGCAACCACAACAACAGGCTCCGCAGCAATCACAGCAGCAGTACAATGAGCCACCAATGGATTTTGACGACGATATCCCGTTCTAAATTCTGCTTATGCTTGAATCGAAAAGGCCGCGAATATCGCGGCCTTTTTTATTGTCGCAATCTAATGATCTCACAGGCTTATCTTGGCAAGGTTAGGCGTAACAATAAAACTTATCAATGAGTGTGATTTTCTTTATGCTCCAGCCTCTCACTATCAGACTAATCCGATTGTTTGATGAACTCTTATCAAGTATAAATATTTCAATAAGGTATATGATGAATAAAAAAGGAATTTGGTATTCATGAGGTATACCCCAACTCTTAAGTTAAGCACACGGCTGGTGGCCTTTGTCACCATGATCGTTATCTGCGCCATGTTTATCTTGTTTGTCGGTGGCACCCTCTCTTTTAAACGTCTTGGGCAGGAATATCTCACCCATTATTTAGAAGGGATCGTAGAGGTGGTCGACAAGGAGATGGAAGATCCTGACGCCGCTTATTCTATGCAGCGCTGGATGCCGAAAATGCTGCAGGCTTCCAATATTGTCGAAATGACGTTGTCGACTAACAACGCCGTTGTTTATCGCTTCAAAGATACTTCTCATCAAATGGAAGCGTCAGTCTTGTTTGAGGCAGAGTACCAGCTGACTCACAATCAAGATTACACGATTCACTTTAAAGCAATTCCCCCTTACTTAGGTTACAGCTACTCAATGCAGGCGCTTTGGTCGATCACGCTTGCCGTGATATTGATCATCTTCTGCTTAATGCGCGGCGTGGCATGGCTTAAGGAGCAATTAGAAGGCTCCGAAATGCTCGAAGAGCGAGGCAGAATGATCCTGGCTGGTAGGGTGGAGCAGTATGCCAAAGGTGACAAAAAAGAATGGCCTTACACCGCCAGTGAAGCGCTCGATGTATTAATCGAAGAGTTACAAGATGCGCGTCAAGAGCGAAGCCGATTTGATACCTTTATTCGAACTCAAACCTTCCTTGATAAGCTAACCGGTACCGCTAACCGAGTGTTATTTGATAGCAAGTTGGAATCGGCGTTACTAGAAAGTGGGGCTCGCGGCGCCGTGTTGCTAGTGCGTATTCAAGACTGGAAACTGGTTGAAGAAGAGCAAGATAAGCAAATTACGGATGAGTTTATTGTTGAAGTTGGGAGTTTATTGTCCAATTTAGTTCAACGATACCCAGATGTTGTATTTTCCCGTTATTACGATGCTGATTTTGCGCTTTTTCTACCGCACCAAAGTGCGAAAGATGTGGCTAACCTTGCCTCGCAATGCATTCGCCAGTTAGAAAAGTTAATGCCGCCAGAGCCACTTGATCCAGACAACTGGTGCCATATTGGCATCACCACTTATAAAGAAGGTGAGCGACACAGCCAAATCATTGATGAAGCCGAGACTGCTTTGCGTAGTGCGCAACTACAAAATAACAATAATTGGAGTCGCTTCAAAAAATGGAACCACGATGAAGAAGCTCGCGGAAGTGTGAGGTGGAGAACGTTATTTGACACAGCACTTACACCTGAAAGTGTGATACTCTACGCACAATCTGTGCACCCAATAAGTGACGCGACGCATAAAAAATCATTATATGAAGAGTTAACATGTCGGATTCGCGATCCTGAGAATGGGATTGTTAAAGCGTCTCGGTTCATTTCTGCGATCAGACAGGTTGGTTATGAAGCGCAAATGGATAAGTCGGTTATTAATAAATTCTTAAGAGAGTTTAAGGACAATTTTGATAACTCAAGATCGTATGCGCTCAATTTGAATGTAACGCCATTTTCTAACCGAGAGTACTTTAAATGGTTTCGTGATGAACTCTTACAGTTGTCACGTGAGCAGAGAAAGTGTCTCAGTTTTGAGTTTGTTGAAGCACAATTTGTAAGACACTTAGACTTTATGCGACCAGTCGCTAAAATGCTGGCCGGTTTAGGGTGCCACTTAATGGTTGGGCAGGCTGGGCGTACCATCGTCAGCACTCACTATTTAAAAGAAGTGGACATTCGTTACCTTAAACTTCATCGCAGTTTAGTAGCAAAAATCGACCAACGACATGAAAACCAGCTATTTGTCCGCAGTATGCTAGGTGCGGCGGCAAACAGTAAAACTAAAATTATAGCAGTGGGAATTGAGAATCAGAACGAGCTCAACACATTAATTGAGCTCGGGGTTTATGGTGGGCAAGGGCGTTACTTTTCTGCGGAGCAGCAGTTTCTTCCTCGTCCCCAAGCGTTGCCGAATTCTCAATCAGAATCCCAAGTTAAATTGGGAAGACGAAATCGCTGGCGGAAAAAATAAAGATAATAATCATGGATTTCAAAGCACTATTCGACAAGCTTAAGCGATCATCTAGTGGTGATCGCTCCTGCTTTTTGGTTATTCAGCCAGACGCCGTTTATTTATCATCTTCAATCAAAAGTAGTCGTCCATACCAATTTGATATTTCTGAGTCCAATTGGGAAAAAGCCGTTGAGCAAGCATTGAGCGTTGCAGCGAGTGCGTATGATTCATTAACGGTTATTCTTTCTCATAACTATTACCAGATGTACCAAATCGACAAACCAGTCATGCCGCGTCAAGAATGGCCAGCCGCATTACCGTTTTTGTTGAAAGAACTGATCTCTGAGCGTGCTATCGACATTATTGCCGATGCGGTCGAGTTACCGAATTCAACCAAAGTGCAAGCATACGTCTTATCGCGAAAAATATTGGATAAGATTGTGTTACTGGCCAGTCGAGCCCAGTTACCATTAGAGGCCATTCTTCCTGAAGACGATATTTGGGGAGAGACTGCGGGTGAACTAGGAAACTTCCTATTATTACAACGCAGTGTGCGTGGTCATTTCCGTATAAGCGCTTTTGTCGAAAATACTATTGCGTTCCACCGCTCTATTCGCAGTGTGACGCCACCGTTAACGGGGGTTCCGTCTAGCGATTTACAGATGGACAGTCTGTCGTTAGAACTGCAACGTTCGATTGATTATCTTTCATCTCAGTTACGCCACGTGCAATTACATCAATTGAAAGTGTGCTGTGATGAAGAGGATGAGAGCGAGCTTGTTCAGGCTCTGAACTACCGTTTAAGTACTAAGGTTTCACCGTTATTACCACCAGAACATGAGCTATCAGGACATGTTTTGGCTGACACTGCGGCTACTTCAAATACTCGACGCGTCAACTTATATCCCGATTACTTAAAGCCGAAAAAAGAGCTCCTGACGCTAAAAAATATCGCGTTATCTTGGGGCGTTGCGGCGGCTGCAATTCTATTTTCTTACGGTTATGTCACTTGGCAGAGCAGCGGTTTGGAAGATGAGATTGCTATTGTAAAAAGTAAAGGCGATATCATGAAGTCAGAGCTTGAACGTTATCAAGTCAAGCTACGTAAACATCAACCTGACAATAATAAGCTGGCAGCTAAAGCCCGCTTAGAGCGTGAAGTCAAGGCGAAGCGAGACTCGCTTAAAGCTGTCGGGAAATACGATGACTCGCAACGCACGGGTTACTCTGGCGTGATGCAATCATTAGCGAAGCTAGGAAACCAAGAAATTTCTTTGTCCGAAATTCGAATCAATACCCATACCTTAGACCTGAAGGGGCTAGCGAAAAAACCGAGCTCAGTGCCAAATTGGGTCAGCCAATTTAAAAACGAAATTAGCTTGGTTGGTCGAACGTTTGACGACGTCAAAATAGGTCGAAATGATAAGGATATTGTGACGTTTGAACTAAAAACGCGCGAGGATAAAGAGAAATGAACGAATTCTGGCTCTCATTAGAAGGGCGCTTTGGCGAAATGAGTACGCGTGAAAAAGTGCTCACCGCATTGTGCGGTTTAGTTGTCGTGATCATGTTGCTCTTTACGCTGGTATTGGAGCCAAAGCTTAACGAGATCATCAGTAATGAGAGGCAACTAAGTAATTTAAAGCAAGCCAATCAAAAGATTGAAATCGATACGCTACGTATTCAGGCGCAACTTAAGAAAGATCCAAATGCTGAGATTGATCGCGCGATATCTAATCTGTTAGCTGAGAGTCAGCATCTTTCGATGCAATTAGCGGAGATCATCGAGCATCTTATTACACCTTCGCAAATGGCTGAGCTGCTTGAAAATGTGTTGGAGCAGCAAAGTGGCATTCACCTTTTGTCTCTGCAAACCTTGCCATCTGAGCCAATAACGGAAGATAAAGAAGCATCGCAATACTCTGGTTACTACGTGCATCCTGTTCGTATGGAACTGACTGGTGACTATTTTTCTATTGCTAATTATCTGAATAAATTGGAGAGCCTTCCTGCGAGTTATTACTGGCGCAGCTTTAGTTATAAAGTCGAAGAGTACCCGAAAGCGAAGCTTGTGTTAGAAGTCTACACACTAGGATCTAGAGAGGAGTTTATTGGTGGTTAACAAACTCATCATCTCATTGCTTGTAATGGCAGCGGTAGGAACCGCTTGGGCAAACCAAGACCCAACGGCCCCACTTGGTTGGGAAAAACCAGCGGTTGAAACGTCAGCGAAACCAAAAGTTAAACGGTACCGACTGCCTAAGCTCAACAGTATTGTGTGTAAGCCAAGTACTGATTGTATCGCGATTATGGATAACAAACTTGTCGAAAAAGGCGAGCTATTTAAGGGTTATCGCGTCGCGAGCATTAATAGTGAATTTGTAACTTTAAAGCGTGGTAACCGTCAGTGGGACCTAGAGCTTTTTGATTTAAACGTAAAACAATAATAACCAGAGCCCGATCAGATATGCGCAAATTAGTTGTAGGAATAACGATTGCTTCTTTAATGGGATGTTCAATGGGTCATCGGAATCCAGTGGAAGTTAAAGAAGCGCTCAATGAATCGATCAATCAAGCGAACAGCCGCACATTGGAAGAAATCCCTTCTTCTGTTGAGGCAGACTTGATGCCAAATTTAGACTCGAACGTTGCATCAGAGCAAGGCACCTCGAAGCGTTTTCGTATTCAAGCGAATGCGGTCGATGCAAGAAGCTTTTTCGCCTCGTTGGTGAAAGGCACAGAGTACAGCGTGGCGATTCACCCATCGGTACAAGGTAATATCACTGTCAACTTGTCAGATGTGACATTGGATGAAGTTCTGAATGTCGTACAGAATATGTATGGCTATGACGTGGTGAAGTCTGGCAAAGTTATTCAAATCTACCCAGCAGGTATGCGTACTGTGACCATTCCAGTCGATTATCTACAGTTCAAGCGTTCTGGTCGCTCATTAACCAGTATTGTTACGGGCTCTGTAACCTCGGCTGGTACGTCTAATTCTGGTGGTAGCTCAGACAGTTCTGACTCGTCAGACTCTAACAATGGAAACAACAACGATAGCTCGACCACATCTACGGGTGGTACACGCATTGAAACCATCACTGAAAGTGACTTCTGGCCGATGCTGCAGCAAGCTGTTGCGAATCTAATTGGTTCAGGCAAAGGGCAAAGTGTGGTTGTAACGCCACAAGCGGGAGTTATTACGGTTCGAGCATTTCCAGATGATATTCGCGAAGTACGCGAGTTCTTAGGTGTATCGCAGGAGCGCATGCAGCGCCAGGTCATTCTTGAAGCTAAAATCCTAGAAGTGACGTTGAATGATGGCTACCAACAAGGCATCAACTGGTCAAACTTATCGGCGTCAATTGGTAACTCGGGTAGTATCGTAGTCAACCGCCCTGCGTCGACATTACCACCATTGGATGCGATTGGCACGCTATTGGGCGGTCAAACCAACGTGACGATTTCGGATGGTAACTTCAATGCCGTGTTGAGCTTCATGTCTACGCAAGGTGACTTGAACGTCCTTTCGAGCCCTCGTATTACCGCTGCCAACAACCAAAAATCTGTCATCAAGGTCGGTACTGATGAGTACTTTGTTACAGAGCTATCGAGCAATGCAGGCAACGGTGAAAACTCAAATGCAGTTCCTGAAGTGGAACTGACGCCATTCTTCTCGGGTATTTCCCTCGATGTGACTCCGCAAATTGATAACAAAGGCAATGTGTTCCTGCATGTTCACCCCGCAGTTATTGAAGTCACGGAAGAAGTGAAGCAATTGAACTTGGGCGGAGATTTCCAAAACATCCAACTGCCATTAGCGAAAAGCTCTATTCGTGAATCAGACTCGGTTATTCGTGCTAAAGATGGCGATGTTGTGGTTATCGGCGGGTTGATGAAACAGCAAAATCGTGAGCTTGTTTCTAAAGTCCCATTTTTGGGCGATGTACCAGCACTGGGGCATTTGTTCCGCAACGTGAATAACGTAACTGAGAAAACAGAATTGGTCATCTTGCTAAAACCGACCGTAGTTGGCGTGAACTCTTGGCAGAAAGAGCTAGAGCGCTCTCGTGATCTGCTGCAAGAGTGGTTCCCAGATGCGCAATAAGCGCTGGGAAAGGTTCTGTTTTTCAATAGGTTTGTGATTCGAGTATGTACTTGTCACACTTTGGATTCCGAGTTCAGCCTTTTTCGTTAACCCCAAATACAGAAATGTTCTTGGGGTTAGTCCCTCACTATGAGGCGATCCAAACCATCCTAGCTGCCGTGCAAATGGGAGAAGGGGTGATTAAGGTGACGGGAGAAGTAGGCACTGGAAAAACCATGGTATGCCGTAAGCTGATCGAGCAGATTGAATCTGAAGTTGAGCTTATTTACTTACCCAATCCAGTGTTGAATGGGGAACAGTTGCAGTTTGCTGTCGCCAGAGAGTTGGGTATCGAGAACGATGATCCGCTGCGTATCGTTTCCCTCATTCAAGAGCACTTGATTCAAGTACATTACTTGGGAAAGAAAACCGTCTTGATCGTTGATGAAGCGCAAGCTCTTTCCCCACAAGCTTTAGAAACATTACGTCTATTTGGCAATCTAGAAACGGAACAAGATAAGCTCATTCAATTGGTGTTATTCGGACAACCTGAGTTGGATGAAAGATTGGCTAACCATGAGCTAAGGCAATTTCGTCAACGCATTACGTTTAGTTGCCAGTTACGTCCTCTCTCTATCGATGAAGGCGTGGCTTACATCAATAATCGTTTAGATAAAGCAGGCAATGGGGCGCACATTTTTTCTATTGAACAGAAAAAAGCGATTTGGCGTTCATCCATGGGGATTCCGCGCTTGATAAACCAAATTAGCCACAAGTCGTTGCTTGCTGCATTTAATGAGCGTTGCACACTATTGAAAAATCATCACGTTTACGCCGCTATGCACGATACGTTTGATGCCCGTAAACCTAAGTTTAAAACACCCGTATTTTGGGGATGGAGTCAACCTTGAGTGCCATCAATAAAGCATTATCAGAACTTGCTGAAAAAACATCGCCGTCAGAGCTTACTCGTGCGGAGATTCCAAGTGTCTCACGCAGTAAACCTTGGCTTTGGCTTGTCGCCGGTTTTTCGTTAAGCCTTGCGGTTGGTAGCTGGGCGGTCTCTCGCGGTCCTGTCCCTTCAGGCGAGCTATCACAGTTTCAAACCGACGCTATGCCACTGTCGTCTGTGAATGTCTCACCAATTGTTTCATCGGAGCGCACTCACTCGCCAACGAGTAAAATGACGCCCGATACAACTCAAGTGGTTTACACCAAACTAGCCACACAGCCGGTAGCGCAACAGCCTCACATGCAAGAGACTGATAGGTTCACGCCAAGATCTGAGATAAATATCGCCTCTGATGATGCAGTTTTACTCGCGCAGTTAGCAACGATGCCGAGCGAGGAGCAATACGATCACGTAACCCACACAACATCAGAAAACAGCTCAATGCGTATTGAGCAGGTTGAGCTTACTCACCGCCAATTATCTCTTAAAGCGGTTAGCCGAGCGGAAAAAGCACTGGATGCTAACGATATGCAAACGGCGTTATCGGCTTATGCCGAGGCGTTGCGTTATGAGCCAATGAATGCAGACACGCGTCAAAAGTTATCAGCGTTGTACTTTGGTAAAGGTGACACGCGTAAAGCATATGAGATTATTCAAGAAGGTATCAACCTAGATACGAACAACCAAGTACTCCGCTTGGCCTTGTCTAAGTTGTTAGTGAAAGCTAATCAACCTGAAGCGGCGCTGAGCCCGCTTGTTCATTTGCCTCCAGTACCAAGTCGAGATTACTTGGCGATGCGTGCGGCATTGGCACAAAAACACAAGCAAAATGACATTGCGCTTGAGAGCTATCAACTCCTCACTCAGCGTGAGCCGGAAAACGCGCGCTGGTGGTTAGGTTTGGCTATTCAACAAGAGCGCGCCCTGGCTTTTACTGCCGCGATTAACTCTTACAACCAAGCTCTGGGTAAAGTTGGCATTTCGAATCAATCGCAAGCATTTATCCGTGACCGTTTGAGCATCTTGAAAGAGTTGGAGAGCGCACAATGAAAATTCAGTTGAGAAAACGCTTGGGCGATCTTCTGGTTGAGGAAGGTATCGTCTCTGAAGAACAAATCCAGCAAGCACTAAACGCACAACGCAGTACCGGGCAGAAGTTAGGGGATGCGTTAATTGACCTTGGCTTTATTACTGAAAAGCAAATGTTGGACTTCTTGTCTCAGCAGCTTGGTTTGCCACTGATCGATCTTGGTCGTGCGCCTGTGGATGCCGAAGCCGTGCAGATTCTACCTGAGGTACACGCACGTCGCTTACGTGCGATGGTCGTTGCTCGAAATGGGGACACACTGCGCGTTGCTATGAGTGACCCTGCGGACTTGTTCATCCAAGAATCATTGATGAACTTGTTGGGCCAATACAACCTTGAGTTCATTGTGGCTTCGGAGCGTCAGCTTATTTCAAGCTTTGACCGTTATTACCGCCGTACTAAAGAGATCGCCTCCTTTGCTGAACAGCTGCATGAAGAGCATAAAGATGTACAAAGCTTTGATTACGGTATTGATGAAGCCGATAGTGAAGAGGTTACCGTTGTAAAGCTGGTTAATTCCATGTTTGAAGATGCGGTACAGGTTGGAGCTTCGGATATTCATATTGAGCCAGACGATCAAGTATTGCGTTTGCGCCAGCGAATTGATGGCGTATTGCATGAAACGCTCTTAAATGAAGTGAATATTGCATCGGCTTTGGTTCTTCGACTGAAGTTGATGGCACACCTAGATATTTCTGAAAAGCGCTTGCCGCAAGATGGCCGATTCAATATCAAAGTTCGTGGCCAATCAATTGATATTCGTATGTCGACGTTACCAACGCAGTACGGAGAATCTGTAGTAATGCGCCTGCTTAACCAGTCCGCTGGTTTGCGTCCGTTAGAAGAGTCGGGCTTGCCGCCAGACTTGCTTGCTCGCTTACGTCGACAGTTGGCGCGTCCGCATGGCATGATTTTGGTTACCGGGCCGACAGGTTCCGGTAAAACCACCACGCTTTACGGCGCATTGAGTGAGCTCAACGAACCTGGGAAAAAGATCATTACAGCAGAGGACCCGGTTGAATATCGTCTGCCTCGCATCACTCAGGTACAGGTTAACAGCAAGATCGATCTAACTTTCTCGCGTGTTCTTAGAACCTTTTTACGTCAAGACCCAGACATCATTCTTGTTGGTGAGATGCGTGACCAAGAGACGGTAGAAATTGGTCTGCGAGCTGCACTAACGGGTCACTTAGTATTGAGCACTCTCCACACCAACGATGCTGTCGACAGTGCGTTACGTATGATCGACATGGGTGCGCCGGGTTACTTGGTTGCTAGTGCAGTCAGAGCTGTGGTAGCGCAGCGTCTTGTGCGCCGAGTTTGCCCCGATTGTAAAACAGAAGACCACTTAGATGAGTCTCGCCAGCAGTGGTTAGCTGGGCGTTTCCCAAATCAAGTTAGCACCATTTTTTATAAAGGCGCAGGTTGCCAAAACTGTAATTTGACTGGTTATCGAGGCCGAATCGGTGTGTTTGAAATGCTCGAACTTGAGCAAGAGATGATGGATAAGTTGCGCGCTAATGATGCGGTTGGCTTTGCGCAAGCCGCGCGCCGCTCAGAAAACTATAAGCCACTGCTTGCTTCTGCAATGGAACTGGCGCTACAAGGCACCGTCAGTTTGGACGAAGTGATGACCCTAGGTGAGGGCGATGCTTCTGGTAAGACTGATCCCATTTTCATATAGGTAAGTGAATGCCAACTTTTCGTTATCAAGGCCGCACGCTAGACGGCTCATCCACTAACGGCAAAATCGAAGCAGTGAACTCAGAAGCTGCGGCGGAAGCTTTGATGAATAAAGGGGTCATCCCGGTCAATATACGGTTAGAGAAAGAGTCGGCAAAAAGCCAAGTGAGCTTATCTAAGCTGTTTGTGCCTGCTATTCCGTTGGAAGTAATTATTCTTTTCTCTCGCCAGTTGTTTAGTTTGACTAAAGCTGGCGTACCTTTGCTGCGCTCTATGCGTGGCTTGTTGCAAAATTGCGAAAACAAACAGCTCAAAGAGGCGCTAGAAGATGTCGTTTCTGAACTGAGTAATGGCCGAGGTTTGTCTTCTGCGATGCAGCAACACAGTAAAGTATTCAGCCCACTGTTCGTTTCTATGATCAACGTCGGTGAGAATACGGGTCGGCTTGACCAAGCGCTATTGCAACTGGCGAATTACTACGAACAGGAACTTGAGACTCGCAAACGCATTAAAGCGGCGATGCGTTATCCAACGTTTGTCATTATCTTTATCACCATCGCCATGTTTGTATTGAATATCTTGGTGATCCCTGAGTTTGCATCGATGTTCACGCGCTTTGGGGTTGAGCTACCATTGCCGACGCGTATTTTGATCGCGACTTCTAATTTCTTTGTTAATTATTGGGTGTTGCTGGTTGTGGCAATGATTGGCGCGTTTACGGTGTTCAGAGCGTGGGTGGCGACGGCTGATGGTCGGGAGAAGTTCGATAAGTTTCGGCTTCGGCTGCCAATTGTAGGCGATATCGTTAATCGTGCGCAGCTTTCTCGTTTTGCCAGAACCTTTTCGTTGATGCTGAAATCAGGGGTGCCACTTAACCAGTCTTTGGCTTTGGCCGGGGAAGCCTTAGGGAACCGTTTTTTAGAAAACCGAATTCTTGAGATGAAGTCCGCGATTGAAGCGGGTAGCACCATTTCAGTGACGGCCATCAACAGTAAAATATTCACCCCATTGGTGATTCAGATGATTGCAGTAGGGGAAGAAACTGGTCGTATTGATGAGTTGCTGCTGGAAGTGTCGGATTTTTACGATCGAGAAGTTGATTACGATCTAAAAACACTGACCGCAAGAATAGAACCATTACTTTTGGTGATTGTAGCAGGCATGGTCATGGTGCTGGCATTGGGTATCTTCCTACCAATGTGGGGAATGCTCGACATCATCAAAGGCGGCTAATAGGTGGTTGAAAATCAAAGCCGAGCAACGCTTATTGTATTTGGGGTTATTGCTACGATTATGGCGGTGGGTTTGGCGGTCAAATTACGTCCTGTGACCGAGCAAGCACAAGTAACTGGAGCGAAGTTAGCGAGAGTTTGGATGCAAGATAGTGTTCAGCGTTATCGTCAAGCTTGGCTAGTACAAGGCGAGCCAGAACATATGCTGATGGATGGCTTAAACCTTACTATGACTGAGGGCGGGTTAGTGTCTCCCTTTACTCAGCAAGGTGTATTAGATTGTGGTTATTGGCTAGCGGTGCATTACCCCCAACGTAAAATAATGACCAACAAGTTAATAGATATCAGTGGAGCCATCAAAACTGATCGTTATGTCTGTCAATACACTTATGAAAATGGTCAGTCGATTGTAGTTATCTCAACTGCTAATCAACTGAAAATAGACGTCGAAATATCGGCGGAGTGATTTTTTTGACACCTAAGCACTATAATTGGTAATGAAAGTCGGTATAATGCAATCATAACCATAAGTAACAGGCTGTAATAGTGGGTAAACAATAATGTGTTTTTCTCATTGCAGCATGAACTGAATAATGGCGAATCGTCATTCTGCTCAAGCGGTAGATACAGTATCCACTTCACGGTCAGTTTTAGTGAAGGTTGCTGCCCCAAACCGTTTTGACAATATCCAAAATGGTCGCGTGACCTAAACGAAACTTTGCAGTTGTACTGCATGCTTACATAGAGAGAGTAAACAATGAAAAGACAAGGTGGTTTCACCCTTATCGAATTGGTAGTGGTAATTGTAATCCTAGGTATTCTAGCGGTAACTGCAGCACCACGTTTCCTTAACCTACAATCTGATGCACGTGAATCAGCTCTTCAAGGTTTGAAAGGGGCTATGGATGGTGCTGCCGGTATTGTATTTGGTAAAGCGGCTATTGAAGGAAAAGAAGCCACATTTGGTCAAACGTTAGAAAATGGTATCCAGACGGACTTTGGTTATCCAAAACCTGATACTAACGGCCTAGTTAAGGCAGTTTCTGGTCTGAATGAAGATTGGGCATGGGCATCAACAGCAAGTGCTTCGGGTGCAGTGGGTACATTAGTTGCTACTTTCCCAACTTCTACGCTGAAAGCAGGCGGCACTGACAATACTGTAGATAAGATTAAAGAGACAGAATGTTACGTTACTTATACCTCTGCGTCAGGTAAAGGTATCGATGAGGGTGCTAAAACAACAGTAACTGACACTAAATGTTAATCAGTTAAGAAGTTCCTTTAAAGGTCAGCTAGTCTGACCTTTATCTCTTTATTTTGGTTAATCTCGGAATAGTTCATATGCGTAAATCATCGGGCCTTAGTGCAATAGAGTTTGTCGTTGTGCTGATTATCTTAGGTGTGATCGGTTATGTGGTATTACCAAGATTTATCAGCTTTGAACCAGAAACTTACGAAGCGAAGTGGGAGCAAACCAAGCAGACCGCTGAGCACGTTTCTGAAACGCTGAGCAATAAAGAAACTTACGATCGAATTGAAGAAGAGATTGGCCGTTCAAAAGAGTAAAGTAACTAGACATTGGTTATTTGTTCGTCTGTTCACACTTCGAATCGAAAAATTATAAACCTATCATTAATCTCATAATTTCATCGTATACTTATCTCGCTTGCTCTAAGCCTAAGGTTGGGTTATGAAAATTCGCAGCTCTGCATTAGGGTTCACGTTAATGGAGTTAATCCTCGTGATTGTTCTCCTCTCCATCCTTTCACTTTTTGCAGCCAGCCGTTTTATGGGCTCTGGCAGTTTTTCTGCATATGCATTACAAGAACGTGTGATTTCTGTGATTCGCCAAGTGCAGGTGAATCGTATGCAGTCGAATGCTACAAGTCCTGATAACAACTTTCGTTTACAAGTTTCTAGTTCATGTGTTGGTTCGGTTGCTGCCTGTGCACTAACAGGCAGTGCACGAGATGCTCGTAGTGACGTGGTTATCGATAAGTCCGCAAATTTTTCTGTTATCAGCGGTGCCGAAAATACAGTTAATTTTAACCTTCTCGGCAATCCTGTAAGTGGTGCTGTAAACATCTTAATTGAAGATAAACATGGTCGAAGCCGCTGCCAAGTTGAAATTAATTCTCAAGGTTATGTTTCTAAAGGTACATGCTCATGAAGAAATCTAGTGGCATTACGTTAATAGAAATGATCATCGCGATTGTTTTAATGGGCATTGCGATGGTGGCGTTTACTTCTTTTCTTGTCCCTCAAATTCGAGACTCAGCTATACCTCATTATCAAACTCGTGCCGCTGCATTAGGCCAAGGTTTTATGTCTCAGATATTGTCGCGAGGCTTCGATGAAAACAGCGACTTTGATGGTGGCACCGTTCGGTGTGGTGAGAATGGAGTGAGCTGCACTGACGTAAATAAATTAGGTGCGGATAAAAAACTAGACGGTTCCTTGGAAACAACGCCTAGTGATTTCAATGATGTCGATGACTATATCGGGTGTTGGAGCACATCTACAACGGCTTCTCAGTGTGATGGTGTCCCTAGAGGGAATATTAGTGATGTACTTGGTGCGGACAGTACTGAGCAGTACAAAAACTTTAGATTAGAAATTAGCGTTGCCTATGATGATCTGACGGATAAAGCTCCCGATGAAATAACCGAATACAAAAAAGTAACATTAAGGATTTTTGCGGGGAACACGCAGCCCCTTACTTTAACAGCTATTAAGGGGAACTACTGATGAAAGATCGTGGTTTCACCTTAATGGAAATGATAGTTACGATTGTGGTCGGCAGCTTCATCATGTTGGGGATAGCTGGGTATGTCCAGTTAGGAATGAAAGGTTACGCTGATACTATCGATCGCCAACGAATACAAACACAGGCTCAGTTTGTTTTAGAAAAGATGACCCGAGAAATCCGCCATGCTGTACCTAATAGTTTTCATGTGCCAAAAGGAACAACTAATTGTCTAGAGTTTGTGCCGATTGAATATTCTGGTTTTTACACGTTTAAGAATAATGATTTAGAGTTTTTGCTAGGTAATGACTCAACGCTTAATCCTATTCCTGCGAATCGCAGGATGGTGATAAATCCGAGCCGATATGAAGATTTACAATCAACTTCTTCGCGAAATATAGCCATTGGTGGTTTAGCTAAAACAGGTAAGGTTTTTGTTGTTAGTGGGGGGGCAAGTACGATTACGGGATCCTCTGTTTCTAGCCGTCTTTATATTTATCAAGAGAAGTCGGAGGTTCGCTACTGTTTTGATACCAAGCGAGTTACGCGAAATGGTATTACGGTTGCGGATAGTGTCGATTCGTCCGTAAGTGGTATGCGTTATCTAGAGCCAACTCTGCAACGAGGTGGTTTAGTTCATATCAATTTAGAGTTTGAGCAGGATGGTGAACGTAGTGTGTATCAACAAGATGTGCAGGTGCTCAATGTCCCATAGAAGAAACTCCAGCGGAAATGTACTAATCATCGTGTTGTTCGTCATTATTGTAATGGGATATTTGGCTTCCTCTTTAATGAAAGTGACATGGTCGAATCAAAGCGGATTAACAAGAGAGTTTTTGGGAACAAAAGCTTGGTTTGTTGCTCAGTCTGCAAATGAGTGGGCATTGACAAGGTTATATCCCATCAATGGTACGAGTGATAGCGTCGCGACAATCTGCACAAATACGGTAAGCGGTGCAATGCCTAATGTCACACAAGGGACCGGATGTAGGCTTAGCCCAATGAGTTGTGTAGATTTAGGCACTTTAAACTTAGGAACACCAGCAGCAGAGTCACTATTTAGGGTGCAAGCTACGGCCGTTTGTGGCTCGGGCTTATCGCAAGTTGAGCGCCAGCAAGAGATTTGGGTTCGGGAGTAATAACAAGAATGAAAAAACTGATTTGCTTAGCCTTGATATGTATGATGAGTACGGCGAACGTTCTCGCTAAGGTTCACGATATTACGCCAAGTTGGGACTGGGTGAGGTGGGTCCCTGAAGGTGCAAGCGATTTGTGTGATAACGGTAGTTACCAAGATCGATTTAATTTTTTTGTTAGGCCTACAACCTACGTATGCCCGAACGGACTCACGTTGAATAACGGCGATACTATTGTGTCTGATAGTAAAATGACGATTCGTGTACGAGGTACTATTCAACTCGCTGGCAACAACCAGATCGGTAAATCTAATGCTCATATTGACCTTATTAACGAGACCAGCGATGTTATCGGAGATAACGGTGGCTATGATATTTATGGTGATATTGAGTCGCACGGTAAAATTCAACTTAAGAACCGATCGCATGTTTATGGTTCGATCTTGTCCACGCATGGGGAGGTTATTCTTTCTCAAGCGGTTATTGAAGGAAATGTTACGAGTAAAACGAGCACGATAAAAACCGAACAAAGCGACAATATCATTCGCGGTAACGTTGAAGCTGCTGGAACGGTTACGTTGAAGCAAACCCATGTCGAAGGTAGCGTGACAAGTATCGGTGGTGAGGTGAAAACTGAGCAAAGCGGGAATGAAATTCAAGGTGATATTTCTGCATCAAGCCGGGTTACATTAAATGAAACAAAGGTTACGGGTGACGTTACCAGTAAGGGCTTAGAGGTTATTTTAGAAGCCAATAACCAAGTACACGGAAATATTCTCGCTCTACATAAAGTCGATATTAAAAACTCATTGGTTTGTGGCCGGGTAGAATCAACAGGTAGCGAAGTATCGTTGACTAACTCTAAACTCGATCAAAATCGAGGTGTTTATACTCTTAGTGAAGCGATTCAGTCCCACGGGAAAGCCACAGTAAAAAGCTCGACCGTCTGTGGTTCTGTTAACTCAAAATCACATTCTTACGAGTACAATGATAGTGACATTTATTGTGGTGTAGATGATCCCAACTGTCAGCCCCCCCAGACCGGAGAGTGCCCAATAGAGGCTGTAGCCTCACTTTGTCCTGAATTAGTTCCTGTTATTCCGCCAACACAGCAATGTTCACTATTACCAGAAGAAAACTTCAATTCAGGTTCATTGTCAAACTGGTCGGTGATGGGCTTTGGTACCAGTGACGAGCCCCATATCTCTGATGGACGTTTCATCTTAAACTCAAATAAACCAGAGCAGGCAACAGCCTCTGCATATAACTATATTTTTCCTTCAGATCAGAACTATTTAGAGATTGAGTTTGATCACAATGCATATGGTGGGAATGGTGCTGACGGTGTTGCGCTGGTGATTTCTGATGCGAGTGTCCCTCCTCAAACCGGGGCATTTGGTGGTCCGCTTGGTTACGGGATGAAGCTTCTAAAGAATCACTACCCTGAAGTCTCCAAAGATGTAGAAGGCTTTGCTGGTGGTTGGCTAGGTATTGGTATTGATGAGTTTGGTAACTACATTCGTGAAGGGAGCGAGAAAATCGTTTCAAATAGTGTTGCTGATAATGTTGGGGTGCGTGGACAGGGCGTCCAAGATGCGAATGGTAAGTGGTTGAAAGGTTATCCGTATATCACTGGCAAAAAATACAGCAGCTCGTTGGATAATCGAAAAGGTAAAGAGAAACTGCATCGTTATAAAGTAGTTTTAAATTCGCGTAACACCGATACGATAACGCTGGCTGTATTTCGAAAAGTCGGAAAAAATGGCGGATGGGATCCTGTTATCGAAGAGTTTAACGTTTTGGAAAAAGGTGGTTTTAACTATATTCCAGATAACTTCCGTCTGTCGGTAACGGCATCCACAGGTATGCTTACCAATACGCATGATATTGATAACTTCCGAGTCTGTGCGGACAAGTACTCGCGATTAACAGATGGTATTCATCATTTCGAGTTTGACTACTCAGGCTCAGGCAGTACGTGTCAGGCTTCTGATGTGACACTTAGAGCTTGTATGAATGAAAGTTGTTCTGAGCAATATCCTAGAGATGCATACGATGATGGCAGCTTAACGCCTCTCTCTGTCACTTTACTTCCATCTACTGGCAATAATGTTGCCAACTGGGTTGGTGGTACAAATGTACAGTTTGAGAATGAAACTCAGCTTGAGCTGCAAGGTTCAAGAGCTGGCGATATTACTTTGGGTATCGATCAAAGTTCCGTACCACAGTTTGGCTTTGAAGGGGCACGATGTCGAATTAATGGCGGGCCACTATCTGCTAACAACTGTAATGTAACCTTCGCTTCAAATGTGCTTGCGGTGAATGTTAATGATGTAGTTGCTAGTCGCGAAACTACGGGGGAGGACTACCTATCGTTTTGTTCAACTCGAACTGAAGACGGCGGAGAATCTCGCGGTGTTAATATGTCGATTGATTATGAAGTGGCACCGATCGATAGCTCTCAACCTGTCGTGATTTCTTACAAGAAAAAAGTGAAAGATCAGGCTGTGGAATGGAGTTCAAATGTCGAGCTAACCAGAGCTAATAAATACCTGCCTAATGTTTATTTTGATGATGAAGGCAAGGCATTCTTTAAGTTGAGATACTCTGAAGCTGGAAAGGTCAAACTTAAAGCCAGTGTTGAAGGTGTTGATGACTCGGATGGATTCGGCAGCTTCGTTAGTTTTCCTTCAAAACTGAAAGTTACTGCAAAGAGTGGTGATAAGAGCGGAGAGTGCACCAACAGTGAAAATGGCTGTTCTTCGGGGTTTGTTGCTGCTGGTGAAGTTTTTGAGTTAACCATCTCGGCATTGCAAGATGATGATACGGTTGCTGAGAACTATCAAGAGAAGACTATTACGGTTAGTAATAAAGTGAAGTACCCGTCTAATGGTTCATTAGCCAAACTTCTAAATGAGAAGCTACCAGAATCAAGTAAATGGTCTCGTGGCAGTGTGACGTTTGATCAATCGGTTTCAGAAGTCGGTGTTTTCGAGCTTATTGCTGAGGCACCAGTTGCTAAAGATGAAAATGGCGATGATATTGGCACATCTCTATATCTTGGTAGTAATGCATTTAAAATAGCCGATGGTAAGTCAACCATTGGGCGCTTCTATCCGGATTACTTTAAAGTCACCGGGACAGAGTGGACCTACCCTGATAATCAGAATCAATCTGTATATATGGGACAGAATTTTGAATCGGTTAAGTTTGAAGTCACAGCATATAACGCTAACGGTTACACAACTCAAAATTATGGTGGTTTTGCCAATTCTTTAAAAGCAGATTTGTATTTGGCTGGTGGTTACTCAGATAGACTTAGCATTTTGGATTCCGATTTGACTAGTGATAACTGGTCGGGAGCTGTGTGGAGCAAAACTTGGGATAACTCAGTTTATTGGCGTAAAGATTTATCTTTGCCGAGTCCCGATGGTCCATTTAATTCAAAACTACCGGCAGACAAGGATAGTTCCATCGAAACGTCTATTTCGCTTTCACTTAATAATAATGGAACTAAAGTATCTGGCTATGTTGATCCTACGATGTTCTTAAAAGAAGGGCAAAATAGCACTGAAGATAGAATGGTTTCGCAACAGCTACTATCGCAACCTGATGTCAGGTTTGGTCGCATAGCTCTGGATGATGTGGGAGTGAATCAGGGTAAATCTGTTAATATCCCCCTTAGAGTGGAGTATTGGAGAGATACCCGATTCGTTTTAAACAGTAAGGATAACGGGACAACAGTGTCCCCAACTCTAAAAAGCCAGGAGCCAGTTTGGCCTGATGATGGCTCCGACTGCGACATTTTACTTGAAGGCGTCAGAACGACGGTTAACGATGGTGCCATGCGTGAACTTATTGCTAAGCAAGAGCGCGCAGACTGTGGACGTCAACAAGCTGAAGTTTGGCTTAATCTCGACCCTAGTGGTAACAACCTCCCTTGGCTCAAATACGACTGGAACAATGATGGCTCCGAAGAAAACCCATCATCCGTCGTCACCTTTGGTATTCATCGAGGTAACGATCGCGTGATTTACCGTGGTGAGCCAGGGTTAACCGGACAGTAACAACTTAGGTTTTTGCCCTTAAGTTAGGAAACTGCAAGAAATTGAGGCTTTCTGCTCATGTTTGTGTACCAATACCTTGCTGTGACAGCGAGGCATTGGTACATTTAGAGCAATTTTTGTCTTCTATATTTTTGCAGGATGAGCGAAGAGTATGTTTAAGAAACTTCGTGGCATGTTTTCTAACGATCTATCTATCGATTTAGGTACAGCCAACACTCTAATTTACGTAAAAGGGCAAGGAATTGTCCTTGATGAACCTTCTGTAGTTGCTATTCGTCAAGATCGTGTAGGTTCTGCAAAAAGCGTTGCTGCAGTCGGTCACGCAGCAAAACAGATGCTTGGTCGTACACCTGGCAACATTTCCGCTATTCGCCCAATGAAAGACGGCGTAATCGCTGACTTCTACGTAACCGAAAAAATGCTTCAGCACTTTATCAAGCAAGTGCACGATAACAGCATCCTAAAGCCAAGCCCACGTGTTCTTGTTTGTGTTCCTTGCGGTTCTACCCAAGTTGAGCGCCGCGCAATTCGTGAATCAGCACTCGGTGCTGGTGCGCGTGAAGTTTACCTAATCGACGAGCCAATGGCGGCAGCAATTGGTGCTGGTCTGCGCGTGTCTGAGCCGACAGGTTCAATGGTGGTTGATATCGGTGGTGGTACAACTGAAGTTGCGGTTATCTCTCTAAACGGTGTGGTTTACTCATCGTCTGTACGTATCGGTGGTGATCGCTTTGATGAAGCCGTGATCAACTACGTACGTCGTAACTACGGCAGCTTAATTGGTGAAGCAACGGCTGAAAAGATCAAACACGAAATCGGCTCTGCTTACCCTGGCGATGAAGTTCAAGAGATTGAAGTTCGCGGTCGTAACCTTGCAGAGGGTGTGCCACGCAGCTTTAGCTTGAACTCAAACGAGATCCTAGAAGCGCTTCAAGAGCCGCTATCTGGCATCGTCTCAGCAGTCATGGTTGCACTAGAGCAGTGTCCACCAGAGCTTGCTTCAGACATTTCTGAAAACGGCATGGTTCTGACTGGTGGTGGCGCGCTACTGAAAGATCTCGATCGTCTATTAATGGAAGAAACCGGTATCCCTGTGGTTATCGCGGAAGATCCACTAACGTGTGTTGCGCGTGGTGGTGGTAAAGCACTAGAAATGATCGACATGCACGGTGGCGATCTGTTCTCTGAAGAATAAAGGTTTAGGTGAAGCTCATGTCGGGCTTCACCTTCATTTCTGCTCTCTCTGTAATTCAAACATGCTCCATACCTAAAAGTATTTATTTAAGTATTTTTAGGTTGCCAAGTAAGGCTCAATAATCATGGAAGCAATCAGGTCAAAAACAAGATGAAACCGATTTTTGGCAGAGGTCCGTCTCTGCAATTACGTCTGTTTTTTGCTGTCATCGTGTCGGCGAGCTTAATGCTGGCTGATAGTCGTCTAGATACGTTTTCCAACGTCCGATACTTATTGAACAGTATGGTTGCGCCCATTCAATACGCAGCCAATTTGCCTCGCAGCATGTTCGATGGCGTATTTGAACGTTTTAATACTCGTCAGGCATTAGTTGAAGGCAATCGCAACTTAAAGCGAGAAGTGCTACGCCTGAAAAGCGAGCTGATCTTGCTCGATCAATATAAAGAAGAAAACCAACGTCTACGCAAATTGTTAGGCTCTTCATTTGTCCGGGATGAAAAGAAAGTCGTAACTGAAGTGATGGCAGTTGATACCTCACCTTACCGTCATCAAGTGGTGATTGATAAAGGACAAATAGACGGTGTGTACGTCGGACAGCCAGTGATCAACGAAAAAGGCATTGTTGGTCAGGTCACGTTTGTCGCAGCGCACAACGCACGTGTTCTGTTGCTAACGGATGCGAAAAATGCGATTCCTGTCCAGGTGATCCGTAACGATATTCGAGTGATCGCGTCGGGCAATGGTGAAATGGATGAAATCCAACTGGAGCACATTCCAACCAGTACTGATATTCAGGTTGGCGATCTACTGGTGACATCCGGCCTAGGTGGGATTTACCCAGAAGGGTACCCAGTCGCGACGGTTACCAATGTGGATCACGATACGCGCCAAGAATTTGCGTCAATCAAGGCTGAGCCAGTTGTAGAGTTTGATCGTTTACGTTACCTACTGCTGATTTGGCCGAATGAAGATCGTCAACACAAAGTGCTGCGATCCAATGTGGAAGAAGGGTTAGAGCAAGAAGAACAAGAGGTAACTGATGGCCAATAATGTAGTGAGTAGCCGAATGGTGATTGGTGTCAGTTTCTTCGTTGCGCTGGTGTTGCAAACCATTCCGTGGCCAGGTGTGTTAGATGTTTTACGTCCATCATGGTTGTTCCTTGTAACGTGTTATTGGGTGTTGGCACTGCCGCACCGAGTGAACGTTGGAACCGCGCTAGTACTGGGCTTATTATGGGATATCTTGATCGGTTCAACGCTTGGAATTCGCGGCATGATGATGTCGATTGTCATCTATCTGGTGGCGTTGAATTTCCTGTTGATTCGTAACATGGCATTGTGGCAACAGTCGATTTTAATTGCCTTTTTTACTGCGTTATTGGAAGTTTTGATATTCTGTGGGGAATATTTGAACCAGGACGTAGTATTTAATCCATTATCTCTGTGGACGGCGGCAATAAACTGTATACTTTGGCCATGGATGTTTTTATTAATGCGACGAGTTCGTCGTGCATGGCACGTAAGGTAAAGCGGTGAAGAAAAGCTTATCTCTCGTTCTCGCTTCGGGTTCTCCGAGAAGAAAAGAGCTGCTTGCTCAACTAGGTTATGACTTTGAGATCGTATTGCCTGATATTGAGGAAGCTAAACAGGCTCATGAGCAGGCACGAGAGTACGTGCTGCGTCTTTCTTTGGAAAAAGCTCAGGCAGGCTTAGCATTAGCTAAGCCTGATTCCGTTGTATTGGGCTCTGACACGGTCGTAGTATGTGATGACCGTGTGCTAGAAAAACCAAAAAGTTTTGAAGATTCAAAGCGTATGCTTACTGACTTATCCGGTCGTCGTCATCAAGTGATGACTGCGGTGAGCGTCGTATCATCGGAACAACAACATTCAGTGGTCGTCACCACTGACGTGTGGTTCAAACAACTGACTCACGAAGAAATCGAACAATATTGGCAGTCAGGAGAGCCATGCGATAAAGCTGGAAGTTATGGTATTCAGGGACTCGGAGGGCGATTTGTCACCCGAATCGAAGGCAGTTATCACGCTGTAGTAGGCTTACCTTTGTTCGAAACCGATCAGCTAATTCAAGAATTTTTATAATTGTTTTGAGGTGTGCACATGAGTGCAGAATTGCTGCTTAACGTGACCCCGAGTGAAACTCGTGTGGCCATGATTGAAGGTGGAGTACTACAAGAAATACATATCGAGCGCGAATCGCGTCGCGGCATTGTGGGCAATATATACAAAGGCAAAGTCAGCCGAGTACTGCCAGGTATGCAAGCGGCTTTCGTCGATATCGGTTTAGATAAAGCGGCGTTTTTACATGCGTCAGATATTGTCCCGCATACCGAATGTGTGGCAGAGAACGAAAAACAGCAGTTTCAAGTCCGTGATATCTCTGAGCTGGTACGTCAGGGACAAGACATTGTTGTACAAGTGGTCAAAGATCCGCTCGGCACGAAAGGCGCGCGTTTAACGACTGACATCACATTACCTTCACGTTATCTTGTCTTTATGCCGGGTGCCAGCCATGTTGGTGTCTCGCAGCGTATTGAGAGTGAGAAAGAGCGCGAGCGTCTGAAAAAAGTGGTGAACCATTACTGTGATGAGCACGGTGGTTTTATCATTCGTACCGCAGCGGAAGGCGCAGATGAAAAAGAGCTTTCTCAAGATGCGGCATTTCTTAAGCGCTTGTGGCTAAAAGTCATGGAGCGTCGTTCAAAATACAAGACGCGTTCAACGCTTTACGGTGAACTTGGTTTGGCCCAGCGTATTCTGCGTGATTTTGTCGGCACAGAGCTCGATAAAATCATGGTCGACTCCCGCCTCGAATATGAAAACCTGAAAGAATTCACTTCTGAGTATGTACCTGAGTTAACAGACAAGCTTGAGCTTTACGAAGGTGACAAGCCAATCTTTGACATGTACGACACCGAGAATGAAATTCAGCGCTCCTTAGAGCGCAAGGTTGAGCTAAAGTCGGGTGGCTATTTGATCATTGATCAAACTGAAGCTATGACAACTATCGACATCAACACTGGTGCATTTGTTGGTCGTCGTAATCTTGAAGAGACCATCTTTAATACCAACATTGAGGCAACGCAAGCTATTGCTCGTCAGCTGCGTTTGCGCAATCTCGGCGGCATCATCATTATCGACTTTATCGATATGGCGTCTGAAGAGCACCGTCAGCGAGTGCTCACCTCATTGGAAACCGCACTGGCTAAAGATCGAGTAAAAACCAACATCAACGGCTTTACTCAGCTCGGCTTAGTCGAGATGACGCGTAAGCGCACACGAGAAAGTATTGAACATATCTTGTGTTCTGGCTGTCCTACTTGTGAGGGCCGTGGCAGTGTGAAAACGGTTGAAACCGTGTGCTTTGAGATATTACGCGAGATTACTCGTGTAAACCGTGCTTACGACGCCGATAATTTTGTTGTGTACGCATCGCCGTTTGTCGCTGAAGCGCTGTTGGGTGATGAGTCTCATGCATTGGCTGAGCTCGAAGTATTTATTGGCAAGCAAGTGCGAGTTCAGGCTGAGCCCCTGTACATTCAGGAACAGTTTGACGTCGTAATGATGTAATTTGGAACATTTGTGAATTCTGGTGTTAACCGTTTTGGGCGTTTTTGTGCGTGGAGTTTAGTTACTGTACTGGTGTTATTGGCCATATTAGTAACCACACTGCGCGTCACATTGCCACAACTTAACCACTTCCAAGATGAGATCAAAACCTGGGTCAAGCAGGACACAGGTTTTGACTTTTCTATCGCCAACGTCGCAGGGACGTGGCGCAATAATCACCCCTCCATCGCGCTACTCGGTTTAGAAGCGAACCTGCCGAATATTCAGGATGCACGCTTTGCCGTTGAAGAAATCCAAATTGAATTCGATCTCATTCAATCTCTTTTGCAACTCAAACCGGTGGTCGCAGACCTCACCATCCATAACCTCGCTCTGGATATTCACACCGTAGACATTCTGCCGACCTCTAGTCGTCAAGAGCAGGAACCGAGTGTGGACAAGAGCGAAGTGAAGCTCATCGACCAACTCGACTCACTTCTTTTACGTCAGTTTGAAGACTTCACCATTACCGACTCACGGATTTGGTATAAATCGGTATCTGGTGAGACTCGCCGTTTAGATATCGAGCAGCTCCGTTGGAGCAACCAAGGCAAGCACCACTTAGCCGAAGGCACCGTGAACATTGCCGATGTTCGTCTGAATTCATTGTTAGTGAGCGCTAACTTTAAAGATCATGGTTCGCTACGTGATGTGTCTGGTGAGTTTTACGTAAGTGCCCAAGATGTCTCGGTGACGCCTTGGTTAACCACTTACATGCAAGAAGAATCGGGTGCTGAGTCGGGTAAGGTCAGCTTAAACACTTGGCTGACGCTGAAACACAGCCAACCGAATGATGCGTATGTTGAACTGTTGCCTTCTGAGCTGGTGTGGAATGAAAACGGTCGTCATGAGCTGTTTATCGAGTCAGGTATTTTCAATCTTCGACCAGATAAACAAGGTTGGAAAGTAAATGGTCACTCACTTCGGATCCGAACCGACAACACCCCTTGGCCGGAATTAGACGCAGCGTTTGATTGGCAACCGAATGGTTGGACGCTCAACCTTTCTCAACTCGATATAGAAGCACTTATTCCGCTCATCAAATTGGCTCCAGAGTCGGAATCGACCAGTGACCTTATCAACAAATTGGCACCGAAAGGCCGAGTTGAAGATGTTCGCTTGTCCATGAACGGTGGTTTAGACACGTTACGCTACTCCGCGGAACTGGATGAACTTGCAATGACGCAATGGGAACTGCTACCAGGATTCCATCATGTACAGGGCAGTGTATCTGGTGATTTAGATCAGGCAAAAGCGAAAGTAACCGTCATTGATGATGTATTTCCGTACGGCGATGTATTTCAAGCTCCGCTGAATATCAAACAAGGTGAAGTCGATATTATCTGGCAACAAGATGAGAGCGGCTGGCGCTTGTGGTCTGATAAAGTGACGGCAGCGACACCAGATCTTCAAGTACTAGGAGCATTCCGTCTTGATTTTCCAAAAGAACAAAGCCCATTTTTATCGTTTTATGCTGAAGCAGATCTCTATAACGCAGGTGAAACATGGCGTTACCTGCCGACTCTGGCACTCGGACAAGACTTAACGGATTACCTATCGACTGCGATTCAAGGTGGTAAAGTGAATACGGCTAAGCTGCTGTGGTATGGCGAGTTAGGGGATTTTCCTTACAAAGATCATAATGGCATGTTTCAGGCGTGGGTCGGTTTAAAAGACGCGAAATTTAGCTTTGATACGGCGTGGCCAACCATCACTGATCTGCAGCTGGACTTGCTGTTTGAAAATGATGCCATGTATTTGGATTCAAAGTCCGCTACGCTAAATGGTGTTCATGCCAAGCGTATTACTGGGCGAATCCCTGAGTTGGCGGAAGGTGGACACATTGAGATTGAAGCCAAAGCGAGCGCGCCGGGCAATGAAGTTCGTGACTACATGATGGCGACGCCATTGGTGGACTCGGTCGGGGCAGCGTTGACGGCGCTGCAAGTGAGTGGTCCGGTTTACTCTGAGTTCCAGCTCAACATTCCGTTTGATTTTGAAAAAGAGTCCCGTGCTTGGGGTTATGCCGATTTAACAGAAAACCGTGTCGATATTGAAGCGCCGCCAATGACGCTGGAGAAAGCCACAGGGCGTATCCACTTCGATAATGATGTGGTCACCACATCGGGTTTGTCTGCAGAGTTGCTTACCCAGCCTATCTCCCTCGATTTTCATGGTGAGAGTGCGGAACAGGGCTACAATGTGACGATTAACACATTAGGGGATTGGGACGTTGAGCCTCTCAAACCTTATGTTGGCGAGCGTTGGCTAAAGCTTGTTTCTGGGCATGCGCCGTGGCAAATGGACATTGACTTACAACTTAATGATGTAGGCTTCACCTATCAACTTGATGTGTTGGCGCAGCTAAATCGTTTAGCGAGTCAATATCCCTATCCGCTAGCGAAACAAGTTGGCGAGTCCGGGCAAGCAAAACTACAGGCATCCGGCAACCAAGAAAGTATTTCAGCAAGACTACAGATACCAAATGTTAAGTATCAAACCGAGATAGATATAACTGGCGATGTACCTGTTCTGACGGCGACTCATTTAATGGTCGGCAAAGGTGGTTTCAGGATCAGCCCTATTGTCGGACACGATGCATCAGTGCGTGTCGGGGAGCTTAATTTAGACCAGTGGGCAGAGCTGGTTCAGGGCTCAGAAAGCAAGCCGTCATCGTCTGTTTTGGCAAGCATGAAGACGCCGAGTATTCCATTGCCGACACGGATTGATGTTGAAACGCCTAACTTGCAGCTTGGTGGAATTGAGTTTCATGATGTGGACTTCTCCGCAAGCAAAAAGAATTTGAGCTGGCAACTCGATGTGGACAGTCAAGAGGTTAAAGGTAAGGCTAACTATCTGAAGCCGTATGACTTATCGGTCTCTTTGGAGCACTTGCACCTGTATATTCCAGGGTTTGAAGAGATGACCAAAGAGCGCAGCTCGCTCTTTGCCAGTGAAGACCAAAACGCGCCTTTGATTACCAATTTTGACCGCCAGTTTCACGCTGAGATGCCAAACTTAACTTTGAACATCGATGATTTTTGGTTGCAAGGTTACAAAGTGGGGAAGGTGAATGTTGATTTGCAGCGTCGCGAGAACCGTTTGGAGTGGAAAAATATCACCTTTAGCAGCGGCAAAAACCGTATTGATATGAGCGGTTGGTGGGACCTGACAAAAGAGAGTAGCCATTCCAACTTAACCATGAAAATGAAAGGTGATAACAACACTGATCTTATGGAGCGCTTTGGTATCACATCGGGTATTCAGCAGGCACCATTTGAGATCAATGCCAATATGGAATGGGACGGCGCGCCTTGGTCGATGAAGACACAAACCTTGCAAGGGAATGTCTCAACGGAATTTGGTAAAGGCGTGATCAGTGAAGTCAGTGGTGCGGCACGCTTGTTAGGTTTGTTCAGCTTGGATTCTATCATCCGTAAGATGCAGCTCGATTTTACCGACGTATTCGATAAAGGCATGGCGTTTAACTCGATCACGGGCACGGGCAAAATCCAAGATGGCGTGTTTATCACCAACGATATCGTGATGGATGCCTTAGCAGGAGAAATGCAGATCCGCGGCATCGCCAATATGAACAGCAGAATGGTCGATGCGGAAGTGAAGTTCACCCCAGACATCACATCAGGCCTACCAATGCTGACCGCGTTTGCAGTAGCGCCACAAACCGCGTTGTATGTTTTAGCCATTTCAACAGTGATTTCTCCGGTGGTTGAGGTCTTCACTCAAGTCAATTATGAAGTGAAAGGTCCACTAGATTCACCAACGGTGAAAGAAATTTCGCGAAGTAAAGGTGAATACAAACTGCCAGAAAAGCTGCGTGAACAGGCCAAATAACTCACCGACTAAAATGGAATAAGGAGGAAACACATGGAACGTGTTGGCATTATTCAAATGACATCGGGTCCAGATATCACTGCGAATCTGGACTTTATTGAAAAACAGTGTGCTTTGGCGAGTAAGCAAGGTGCCAAGCTTGTCCTTACCCCTGAAAATACGGTGCTGTTTGCCAACCGCGAAGCGTACCATCAACATGCAGAGCCACTTGGGAGTGGCGTGATTCAACAGCGGCTCTCTGAAATCGCAAGAAAGAACCAGTTAACACTGATTGTAGGAAGCATGCCCATTCAAACTGCAAAAGGTGTCACGACCACAACACTGGTATTACCGCCGCACGGTAAATGCATTGCTCACTATGACAAACTGCACATGTTTGATGTCGACGTAGCCGATGGTTATGGTAGTTATCGTGAGTCGGATACGTTTATGGCGGGTAATCAAATAGTCGTGGCGGAAACCGATATCGGCAGCGTTGGATTGAGCATCTGTTACGATCTTCGTTTCCCTGAGCTTTATAAAGTATTACGCCAAGAAGGCGCGGATATCATTGTGGTGCCTGCTGCGTTTACCGCTGTGACGGGGCAAGCTCACTGGGAAGTATTATTGCGAGCTAGAGCGATTGAGACACAATGTTGGATTTTGGCAAGCGGACAAACTGGAACGCATCCATGTGGACGAAAAACATGGGGACACTCAATGGTCGTTGACCCTTGGGGACGTATCCATAAACAGCTTCAGGATGAAGTAGGTTTATTGGTGACGGAGATAGATTTGTCACAAAGCCAACAAGTAAGGCAGAATATGCCGCTGACTCAACACAGTCGCTTTCAAAATGAATTGAGACGGAAATAAAAGAGCTAACTATGAGCACAAACCAAATAGAACAGGCACTCCTTGCCCCAAATGGTCTGACAGAACAAGACATTGCTGACACGCTTGCCAGCATTGCGACGCGCCAGATCGATTATGCGGACATTTACTTTCAGTCCAGCTGGCATGAGTCTCTGGTTCTAGAAGACAGCATCATCAAAGATGGCTCTTTTAACATTGATTGTGGTGTTGGTGTCCGTGCAGTAACTGGCGAGAAAACAGGCTTTGCCTACTCTGATCAAATCCAGCCTGAAGGCCTGAAGCAGAGTGCAATGGCGGCGCGCGGTATTGCTCAGCAAGGGCAAAATGGCAAAGTCCAAGCGTTTAAACGCACCGAAAACCAAGCGTACTACGCGGCTGTGAATCCACTAGCTGAATGGGAAAAGCAGCAAAAAACAGAATTACTCAAATCTCTAGATGCTTACATCCGCACTAAAGAACCATTGATTAAAGAAGTTTCGATCAGCATCAGCGGTGTGCATGAGCAGATGCTTGTTGCGGCAACAGACGGTACTTATGCAGGCGATATTCGTCCTTTGGTGCGTTTGTCTATTAGCGTGCTCGCTCAAAAAGGTGAACGACGTGAACGAGGTAGCGCTGGTGGCGGTGGCCGTTTCGGTTACGATTTCTTTTTAACGGAAAGCAATGGTATGAAACAAGCTTTCCATTACGCAGACGAAGCGATTCGAATGGCGTTAATCAACCTTGAAGCAGAAGCCGCACCAGCAGGCATGATGCCAGTGGTATTAGGCTCAGGTTGGCCAGGCGTGTTGCTACACGAAGCGGTAGGTCATGGCCTAGAAGGTGACTTTAACCGCAAAGAGTCGTCAGTGTTCTCTGGAAAAATGGGTCAACAAGTGACGTCTTCACTATGTACCATCGTCGATGATGGCACGTTAAAAGACCTTCGTGGTTCATTGAATGTGGATGATGAAGGGGTAAACGGCCAGTACAACACGCTTATCGAAAATGGTGTGCTGAAAGGTTACATGCAAGACAAGCTAAACGCGCGGTTAATGGGTGTGAACCCAACAGGTAACGGTCGTCGTGAATCGTATGCACACTTGCCAATGCCTCGTATGACCAACACCTACATGCTTCCAGGTGAACATACGCCAGAAGAAATTATCTCGACGGTCGAGAAAGGGTTGTATGCGCCAAACTTTGGTGGCGGCCAGGTGGACATTACTTCGGGTAAGTTTGTGTTCTCTGCATCGGAAGCGTACTTGATTGAAAACGGTAAAATTACGCGCCCTGTTAAAGGTGCGACGTTGATTGGCTCAGGTATCGAAGCAATGCAGCAAGTGTCTATGGTCGGTAACGACCTAAGTATCGACAAGGGCGTTGGCGTATGTGGTAAAGCAGGTCAAAGTGTGCCAGTTGGTGTTGGTCAGCCGACCTTGAAGCTGGACTCACTGACAGTGGGTGGCACGGAGTAACTCAGTCGAATCGTTATAAAAAGAGCGCTCATTAGAGCGCTCTTTTGCTTTGTGAGTCGGTGTCAATTACAGGTTTTCTTCAGCAAATTCCGCCAAGCGGCTACGAACCACGCCGTTGAGGTGAATATTTGCGCTGCCTTCAAAGTTCTTGAAGCGCTCAACCATGTACGTCAATCCTGATGTCACTGGGGTGAGGTAATGAGAGTCAATCTGCGCCAAGTTACCGGAGCAGACGATTTTGGTTCCTTCGCCACAGCGGGTAATGATGGTTTTGATTTGTGATGCAGTGAGGTTTTGACACTCATCAAGCAGTACAAACGCATTTTGAATCGAACGGCCACGCATAAAGTTGATCGATTTAAATTGAATGTTGGCTTTATCGCAGATGTACTTCAATGAGCCTTCAGTGCAGTGATCGTGTTTATGTAGTGCTTCCAAGGTATCGGTCACCGCCGCTAACCACGGCATCATTTTCTCCTCTTCGGAGCCGGGTAAGAAGCCGATGGATTCACCGATATCTGGCGTGTTACGTGTTACGATAATTTTATCGAACATGCTTTTTTCAATGGTTTGCTCCAATGCTGCTGCCATTGCCAGTAATGTCTTACCACTACCCGCTGCACCCGTTAGAATCACCAAGTCAATTTCTGGATCGAGTAAGGCATCTAACGCCATTCCCTGGTAGATATTTTTAGGTGTGATGTCCCAAGCCTTACGATGCATTAGACGTTCGCGGCTCAGGTCGAGAAGCGTTAGCTTGTCTTCATTGATGGTTTCTACGCGACCAGCAAAGTCACTGTCTTCATCAATAACGTATTGGTTGATAAAGGTTGGGTCGAAGGGTTCGCGACTGAGTTTGTGGTAAGTTTTTCCGCCCAGTGCATAGCTTTCTACTTCCTCAATACCGCTCCAGAAATCACCTTCACGCAATTGAAAGCCTTTGGTTAGGTATTGAATGTCGTCAATCAGTTGGTCGGTTCTATAGTCCTCAACAAAGCGTACACCAGCCCCTTTGGCTCGCAGACGCATGTTGATGTCTTTCGTGATCAGTACCACTTCACGTGGTGCACGTTTATTTTGCAGATAAAGCACCGCGTTGAGAATACGGTTGTCACCGGCCTTGTCGGCGAAGGCTTTGACGGTTTCCTGCAGTTCAAAATCCGCCAAAATGGAAATGGTACCTTGGTCGGGGTTGTCTTTAGAAACAGGAATACCTTCAGAGATTTCATCTGGCGTTGCTTCTTTAAACAAATCTTCCAAGGTGCGAATAGCTACGCGCGCATCTCTTGCAACGTCGCGCTTGCTGTCTTTGATTCGGTCGAGTTCTTCCAACACGGTCATGGGGATAACGACATCGTGTTCTTGGAAAGAGAAGATGGCAAAGGGTTCATGAAGAAGAATGTTGGTATCGAGTACAAACAGTTTCCGATCGGTATCGCCCATAGCGTCTCCTTGCCGTAGTACGGCTCTGCATGCGAGTTGTTAGGTCGTTTCCAAATAGGTGTGAAGTGACCTAACTCTGATTGCTTGCAATAGAGGTTGTCGGGCTGATGTCGGCTAGTGTGCAACCGAGTAGCAAGACAACTTACTGCAAACCCGTGTTGATCCTAATCGTGTACTAACGCGCTTAAATCATATGCAATGGTTTTAAACGCCCCTCATTAGAAGTATACGTAATATTTACGTTCTACAACTTAATAATTGGCATGAGTATTTTACAATTTGATTGCATTTAGAGTTTGGGAAAAAAAGTTTCTGCTTGGTGCGGTTTCGGCGTGACCTAAATCACAGCTTCAAGTAAGATTAGCGACCTTTTTCTGCGTATAGGCTACGTCCGATTTATCATGTTGAGCTGGCTTAAAAAATACTCAGTTCATACTGGAATGACGAATGCTATCGGCATAGCAGAAGCCAGAATCAGATCTAAACTATTATCCATGCCTACGGGCATGAGTAGACCAACAAGAAATACGAATCAAGAACTAATAACGAGGTAGTCAATTCATGACATTTGCTTTGGGGCAGCGCTGGATTAGCGATACGGAAAGCGATTTAGGTTTAGGTACCGTTGTAGCAATGGATGCTCGTACTGTGACATTGATGTTTGCAGCGTCAGAGGAAAACCGAGTTTACGCACGTAACGATGCACCTGTTACCCGAGTCACCTTTAATGTTGGGGATGTCATCGATTGCCAAGAAGGTTGGTCTCTAAAAGTAGAAGAAGTACTGGAAGATGAAGGTCTTTACACCTATTTCGGTACTCGTGAAGACACGCAAGAAACCGCTGTTGTTCTGCGTGAGATTTTTCTTAGCAACCAAATTCGTTTTAACAAACCTCAAGATAAGTTGTACGCCGGTCAAATCGACCGTATGGACAACTTTGTTCTGCGTTACCGTGCGCTAACCAACCAGTTTGAGCAGCATAAGAGCCCAATGCGTGGCCTATGTGGTATGCGTGCAGGTTTGATCCCTCATCAGCTTTACATCGCGCACGAAGTTGGCCGTCGTCACGCGCCACGCGTCTTGTTGGCGGATGAGGTAGGTTTGGGTAAAACCATCGAAGCGGGCATGATCATCCACCAACAAGTTCTGTCTGGTCGTGCCGAACGCATTTTGATTGTGGTGCCTGAAACACTGCAGCATCAATGGCTGGTTGAGATGATGCGTCGTTTCAATCTGCATTTCTCTATCTTTGACGAAGAGCGCTGTATCGAAGCTTTTGCGGATGCAGAAAACCCATTTGATACTCAGCAATATGTGCTGTGTTCTTTGGATTTCCTACGCAAGAGCCGCAAGCGTTTTGAACAAGCACTGGAAGGTGAATGGGACCTACTGGTCGTCGATGAAGCGCATCACCTTGAATGGAGCCAAGATAAACCGAGCCGTGAATACCAAGTGGTAGAAGGCTTGGCTGAACGTACTCCAGGTGTGTTGCTACTGACTGCAACGCCAGAGCAGCTTGGTCGTGAGAGTCACTTTGCTCGTCTGCGTTTGTTGGATCCAGACCGCTTCTATGATTACGAAGCGTTCGTTGAGGAAGAAGAGCAATACGCGCCCGTAGCAGATGCGATTACTTCACTCTTTTCCGGTGAAAAGCTACCTAATGAAGCAAAAAACCAGATCACTGAGTTGTTGTCTGAACAAGACGTAGAACCACTTTTCCGTATTATCGAAAGTGAAGCGGACGAAGAAGCTAAAGCGTCGGCACGCCAAGAGCTGATCGATAACTTGATGGATCGTCATGGTACAGGGCGTGTTCTGTTCCGTAATACGCGCGCGGCCATCAAAGGCTTCCCTACGCGTAACGTGCATCTGATGCCAATGGATATTCCACCGCAATACACTACATCAATGCGTGTTGCTGGGATGATTGGCGGTAAGATGAGTTCTGAAGCACGTGCGATGAAGAACCTTTACCCGGAAGAAATTTTCCAAGAATTTGAAGGCGATGACGCGAGCTGGTGGCAGTTTGACTCGCGTGTGAATTGGTTGCTTGAAAAAGTAAAAGAGAAGCGCAGCGAGAAAATCCTCGTGATTGCTTCTCGTGCGAGTACCGCGCTGCAATTGGAGCAAGCACTGCGTGAGCGTGAAGGTATCCGCGCCACCGTTTTCCACGAAGGTATGTCGATTCTTGAACGTGACAAAGCGGCGGCTTACTTTGCGCAAGAAGAAGGTGGAGCACAAGTTCTTATCTGTAGCGAAATCGGCTCTGAAGGTCGTAACTTCCAGTTTGCCAACCAACTTGTCATGTTCGACTTGCCATTCAACCCAGACTTGCTTGAGCAACGTATTGGTCGTTTGGACCGTATCGGTCAAAATCGCGATATCGACATTCATGTTCCTTACCTGAAAGGCACATCGCAAGCGATCTTAGCACGTTGGTTCGATGAAGGCCTGAACGCTTTTGCGGAAACCTGCCCAACAGGCCGTGCTGTTTACGATAAGTACTCCGATGATCTGATTGAAATTCTTGCCTCTGGTGATACCAGCACGCTAGATGAGATCATTGAAGCGTCAGCAAAAATGAATAAAGAGCTGAAATCCCAATTGGAGCAAGGCCGTGATCGCCTATTAGAAATGCATTCGAATGGCGGGGAAAAAGCACAACAAATCGTTGAGAAAATTGAATCAACTGACGGCGATACCAATCTGGTCACCTTCGCACTTTCTCTTTTTGACACGATTGGCCTGAATCAAGACGATAAAGGTGAAAACGCCCTGATTGTGACCCCATCTGAGCACATGATGGTGCCAAGCTACCCAGGTCTGCCATACGAAGGAGCGACGATCACGTTTGATCGTGATACAGCGTTATCTCGTGAAGATATGCACTTTATCAGTTGGGAACACCCAATGATCCAGGGTGGTATCGATCTTCTTATGAGTGAAGGGGTGGGGACGTCTGCGGTATCTCTATTGAAAAACAAAGCGTTACCAGTCGGGACTATTCTTCTTGAGTTGATTTACGCGGTAGATGCGCAAGCGCCAAAACGCAGTGGTATCGCGCGCTTCTTACCGAAAACGCCAATCCGTTTAATGATGGACTCGCGTGGTAATGATTTGTCTGCTCAAGTGGAGTTTGAAAGCTTTAACCGCCAGCTCAGCCCTGTAAACCGTCACTTAGGTAGCAAGTTGGTTACGTCGGTACAGAAAGACGTACACCGCTTAATTGAAGCTGGTGATGTTCTTATTGAAGAGAAGGTCGAAGAAGTACGCAAGCAAGCTCATCAAGATATGCAGCATAGTTTGAATGCAGAACTTGAGCGTTTGCAAGCACTGAAAGCGGTGAACCCAAATATTCGTGACGAAGAAATTGAAGCTATCGACGCACAAATTAAAGAGCTTACTGGTTATATCAACCAAGCTCAGGTTCAGCTCGACTCGCTGCGTTTGATTGTGGTGAGCCACAACTAAGTAAGTATTTATTGCTCATTAAAAAAGGTCTTCAGTTGAAGACCTTTTTCTTTATTTACGGTTTAGTTTCTTTATGCGGAATGCATTAATCACTGATAGCTATCTCATTTACATCAACCACTTCCACCAGATAAATACAGCCAAGAAGCCAAACAAGTAAATCAGGCCTGCAATCGACAACCACTTTAGTTTAGGTCCAACAGCCAAAGGCTCAGGTAACTCAGTTTTGCTCACTAAGGTGTAATTTAGCAGAGCAAAGAATGGCGTGGTCATAAAGGCGAGAATCATCGCAAAGTTCAGCATAGGCAATAACGCAGAAGCCCAGAAAACCACAATACCTAATGCAAGTAAGGAGACTACCAGCATGATCGCTGAAGTGGTTTTAGGGTTAGTGTCTGGTTGTGAGCGCAGTAGGCGTTGAGAATCCGAAATAACGCGCGAATAGCCATCAATAACGGTAATCGTGCTGCCAAAGATACAGAAAAACGCAATTACCGCGATTAAGTAACGAGACCATTCGCCAATCGTTGCCGCATATAAGCCAACCAATTGGTGGGAGAAGCCAACGCCAGAGCTTTCAAGCGCAACGCCAGAACCATAAAGCATCAAAGAGCCTAGAGATACAAAGATAATGGCAAGAAACGCCGTGCCAATATAACCGACATTAAAGTCAAATAGAGCAGAGCGGTATGTTACTTCTTGCTGGCTTGATTGGCGTTTTAGCCACGCTGAGGTTAAACAGGAGATCTCTATCGGTGCAGGCATCCACCCCATTGTCACGACGATAAAACCAATAGCCGCAATAGACCAAGGTGACGGCGGCTCGAAGTTGGCTACTTGCTCAACAGGGTTACCAAAGGCGATAGAAACAGCGAGTAAAGTCGCGATGGTTAACACCGACATGATCACCTTAGATAGCGTATCGAGCGCTTTGTAATGGCCAGCAAATAATATGATCAGGCAGGTGACAATCACAATGATGCTGAGTGATGCCATTGATAGTGAAAACGGAATGAAGTAGCCCAGCAAGCTAGCGCTAAACATCAACAAAGCGGCGGTATTGATGACGGCCGATACCACGCTAAGAAATAGAAATAGCCATAGATAAGGCCGACCTAATTTCGCGTAGCCCTCAACCAAGGTGAGCCCTGTCCCCATGGTGTACTGTACGCCCGCTCGGAAAAAAGGGTATTTAAACAGGTTTACGAGCAGAATCAGTGCAGCCAATTGCCAACCATAAATCGCACCAGCCTTGGTTGATGCCACGAGGTGAGAGCCACCGACCGCAGCAGATGCCATTAATATGCCGGGGCCTAGTGAACGAAAAAATAAGGAAAGTTTGGATTGGGGTTTATCTATAACGGCGGAGTCCATTGCTTATTGTCCTTTTTATCTTATGTATCTTTCTAAAGAGATACATACCGCAGTACATGACAAACTGAGCGCTCGCCCTATACTGCGCAACGGTAATGTCTTTTAAATGCTGTGTTTTGGTGTATTTATTTTAAGTATTCTTTGCGAATACCATGCTGTGTGCATCTAGCACTCTATTCAGTTATGCGTCTTGTTGTCAAACTAAATTTACAACGTGCTATTTTTAGTTTTTATGCTAAAGGATTGACTTTGTTTTATTGGGTTGAACTTTTCTTCAGAATCCTGCATCTGGGTGCTATTTGGGTATATAATCGCGGCGTTTTTATTTTGTAGAGATCTCCCATGGCAATGCTTGAATATACCCCTCCCACCGACCCTTGGGTTGATATCGTTTTTGAGGATGACGACATTCTGGCAGTGAATAAGCCATCAGGGCTGCTGTCTGTCCCTGGTCGCCTTGCAGAGCATTACGACAGCATGTGGAGCCGCCTCAAAGAGTTGCATCCAGAAATTCAAGTTGTGCATCGCTTGGATATGTCGACATCAGGGTTGATGCTGCTGGCGAAAAACAAACCCGCGGAGCGAGCATTAAAAAAGCAGTTCCAATATCGCCTCACTCACAAGGTGTATTACGCACGTGTTTGGGGGCATGTTGAGTCGCAAGAAGGGAATATTGATCTTCCATTAATTTGTGATTGGCCAAATCGTCCACGACAAAAAGTATGTTTTGACGACGGCAAACCATCTCAAACTTTATTCCAAGTAGTGAAGCGTGAAGTGCACCCTGATGGCACCCATACGACCGTTGTGCGACTACTGCCCATTACTGGTCGATCGCATCAGTTACGCGTGCATTTGATGGCGATTGGTCATGCGATTGTGGGTGATGAGTTTTATGCAAGCGAAGAGGCGTATCAGTTTTCAGAACGTTTAGAGTTGCACGCTGCGGAGCTAAGTTTTTATCATCCAGCTACGGATCAGCTGAGCAGTATTTTTGTACCCTGTGACTTTTATTCTGAAGCCGAGGCGATGATCTTTAACTATTTTTCGCCAGAGCGTACATTGCCTGATTATAAAACGTTGCCACACCCTTAATGCCAATTGCACTCAACAGCGGTTCTTTCTAGTTCGCTATTTTTGGCTATTTCGTTACTGTGGTTGATGTATCCTGTCTTTCAGCCGTGAACAAGGAGTTGTTATGTCTTTGCCAAGCATCGTATTTTTAGATCGAGCGACCATCCCAGAACATATTGAGATCCCACGACCTGGCTTTCCGCACCACTGGCGTGAGTACGACCTAACTGCGCCTGGGCAGGTAATAGAAAGGTTAGCAGATGCCGATATCGTGATTAGCAATAAAGTCCTGCTTGACCAACATGTATTAGAGCAACTACCAAAATTACGGATGATCGCGGTTGCCGCAACTGGTTTTAACAACGTCGATGTGAACTACTGTGCTAATCATGATATTGCGGTTGCTAATGTACGTGGTTACGCGACGCGTTCGGTGCCCGAGCACGTGATGGCAATGTTATTCGCTTTAAGACGGAATTTATTTGGGTACCACCAAGATATTGCCGCAGGTGAGTGGCAGCGTAACCAGCAGTTTTGTTTTTTTACTCACCCAATCGGGGATATTGGTGGTAGCACGTTAGGTGTTGTTGGTAGTGGGGCACTAGGGCAAGCGACGGCGAATCTGGCTCAAGCGTTAGGAATGACCGTCTTGTTTTCTGAGCGTAAAGGGGCGGCAGAATGTAGACCAGGTTATGTGCCGTTTGAGGAAGTATTAAAACGCTCCGATGCGCTGACTTTGCATTGCCCGCTCAACGATCATACTCAGAATTTAATTGGTCAAGCAGAGTTGCAACAAATGAAGTCCAACGCCATTTTGATTAATACAGGGCGTGGAGGTTTGGTGGATGAGAGCGCGCTGGTGGATGCCTTAAAACAGCAAGAAATTGCAGCGGCTGGTTTTGATGTTTTTACACAAGAACCGGCTGATGAGAGCAATCCGCTGATTGCCAATATGAGTTTACCTAATTTGTTACTGACACCGCATGTTGCATGGGGCAGCGACTCATCTATCCAACGTTTAGCGGAAATCCTGATTGAGAACATTAACGCTTTCGAGCGCGGAGACCGCGTTAATCGCTTAGTGTAACGCTGACTGTAAAACCAAAGATAAAAAAGCAGACATTGACGTCTGCTTTTTGCGTTTAAATCGAATGCTCATTGCTTGAGCCGTCGAATTAAAACTCTTCTTCGTTTAGACCTTTAAGGATCTGAAAGATTTCGCGGTACGCTTTTGCTGGTTTCCCAGCTTTTTTCTCTTTCGCTGCTTGGCGAGCAAGTTGGCGTAGACGCTGACGATCCGCTTCTGGGTACATTTCCATTACGTCATCAATGGCTTTGTCACCTTCTTCCACTACGCGATCACGCAACGCTTCAAGTTTGTGGAATACCGCCGTTAATTGAGAGTGCTTATTACGAATTTTATCCAGTGCGGCTTGGATTGGCTCTGGATCTTCGTAACGCATCAATTTACCAATACGTTGTAATTGGCGACGACGCGCTTCATTTTTAAAACGTTGCGCGTCAGCAATTGCTTCTCGCAAATCTTCACTCAATGGAAACTTTTCTAGAACTGAAGGTTTGAGGCCGACAAGCTCCTCACCTAGCTTTTGCAGTTCTTCCATGTCTCGCTTCATCTCGGATTTACTTACCCAGATGATCTCTTCTTCTGGTTCCCATGGCGCTTTTTGATTCTTACGTGCCATTTCAGTTGCCTGTGTTTTGATTAATATTATGACTATTTTAACAAGAATCATGGGGAGAAAGCGAAATTCTTGTTATCCTATTGTTCATCAAAGACAAGATGTGAAAGACAATGGATATTAAACAGCAGGTTGCTGAGCAACGTACCGAGCTAGAGCAAGCCGTCGCAAGAGCCTTAAAGCTTGCATCGGCAAAATCTGACGCCGCCGAAGTCGCAATTACTAAAAGCACTGGTTTAAGTGTTTCAACTCGTATGGGTGAAGTAGAAAATGTCGAGTTCAACAGCGATGGTGCGCTGGGCATTACCGTTTACCGAGGTCAACGCAAAGGCAGTGCTTCCACGTCTGATTTAAGTGAAGCTGCGATCGAGCAAACCGTTATAGCGGCGCTAGATATTGCACATTACACATCTGAAGACCCATTTGCAGGCCCTGCAGCGAAAGAATACATGGTGCAAGAGATCCCTGAGCTTGATCTTTTCCACCCTGACGCACCCGATCCAGACTATGCTGCCAATGTGGCGATTGCAGCAGAAAAAGAGGCGCTAAGTTATAACAGTGCAATCAAACAAAGTGATGGCGCGAGTTATGATAGTCATTACGGCGTGAAAGTGTATGGCAATAGCCATGGCTTATTAGCTAGTTATGCGTCTAGCCGCCATAGTACTAGCTGTTGTGTAATTGGCGTTGGTCAAAACGGCGAGATGGAACGTGATTACAGCTACACCGTGGCACGTCATCGTGATGACTTATGGACCCCAGAAACGGTGGGTCGTAAGGCGGCAGAGAATACGGTTAACCGCTTAGATGCGCAGCGTCTAAAAACAGGTCAATACCCAATCATGTTTGCGGCTGATGTTGCGACAGGCTTGATTGGCCATCTCGTTATGGCGATCAGCGGTGGTAACCTGTACCGAAAATCTTCTTTCTTACTTGACCATCTAGGCAAACAAGTGCTTCCTGAATGGTTCAATATCTCAGAACGTCCGCATGTATTGCGTGGTTTGGCATCAAGTCCATTCGATAGTGAAGGTGTGTACACTCAAGACCGTGAGATCATTACCGACGGTGTGCTAACAACTTATCTGTTAACCAGTTATGCCGCACGTAAAATGAAGATGACGCCGACAGGTCACGCTGGTGGGATTCATAACTGGTACGTGAAGTCGACAGGCCAAAACTTCGAACAAATGCTTAAAGAGCTCGGTACTGGTCTTCTAGTGACAGAAGTCATGGGACAAGGTGTGAACGTGGTAACGGGGGATTACTCTCGCGGTGCCGCAGGCTTCTGGGTTGAGAATGGCGAAATCCAATACCCAGTATCAGAAATTACCATCGCAGGTAATCTAAAAGACATGTTCACCAAGATTGTGGCGGTTGGTAGTGATATTGAAACGCGCTCACAAATCCAAACGGGCTCTATCCTACTGGATACCATGAAAGTGGCGGGTGAATAAGCTTTTCTAGCAATTCAGAATCAAAAAAGCCTGATGTGTTCATCAGGCTTTTTCGTTTTTTCTGTTAGGTAATCAGTATTGTGGCAAGCCCTAAGAAGACAGATAAACCAATCACATCCGTCACCGTCGTTAATGCCATACCACCAGCTAAAGCAGGATCGATGTTCATTTTTTTCAATAGGATTGGAATCGTTACTCCTGCAATACCTGCGACCAATAAGTTGGTCAGCATGGCGGCGGAAATGATTCCTCCGAGCATCCAGTTACCTTTCCAAGCAACAACAATACCACCAATAATCAGCGCCCACATGATACCGTTGAGTAAGCCGATCGAAGCTTCTTTCATTAACAGTTCGCGTTTGTTTGAGTCACCGATATGACCAAGAGCAAGACCACGAATCACTAGTGCGACGGTTTGGTTACCAGCGACACCACCCATGGACGGAACAATCGTCATCAATACTGCAATGGCCGCCATTTGATCTAATGTGGCCTCAAACATATTAGAAACGGAAGCAGCAGCAAGGGCGGCTAATACGTTAGCGCCAAGCCAGATACTGCGTTTGCGAGCTGATTTTACAACAGGCGCGAAAGTATCTTCGTCATCGTCCATACCCGCCATACTCATCATCGAGTGTTCCGCGTCTTCACGAATAACGTCAACCACGTCATCGATGGTGATACGACCGACCAAATGCAAGTTTTCATCAACAACAGGTGCAGATACCCAATTACGGCGCTCGAACAGACTCGCAACATCTGAGTCGCTAGTATCGACGGTGATGGCCTCGTCCGCGTCTTCCATTACATCAATGATTTTTACGTCTGGCTGAGTGGTAATAAGCGTCGTGATCGGCAGTTCACCGATGAGCTTACTCTCTTCATCGATCACATACAGGGCATCCGTAGCTTCTGGAAGCTCGCCTTTCATACGTAGATAACGCAAAACTACGTCCACATCGACGTCACCACGAATTGTGATGACGTCGGTGTTCATCAGTCCACCCGCAGTGTCTTCTGGGTAGGATAGGGCGGTTTCGACCCGTAGACGGTCAGAGGAGTCCATTTGCGACAGGACTTCGCGTGACAGGTTGTCAGGCAAGCTACGCAGTACGTAAGCCACGTCATCGGTATCCATGCCTTCTGTCGCTTCTGCAAGCGCTTCTGGTGCCATTTTGGATACGAGGCTGTCTTTGACGTCTTCGTTCAGCTCGTCAAGGATTTCACCATAATCTTCAGGGTCGGTGAGTTGCCAAAGAACTTCACGGCTCTTACGTGGGGAGGCTTCTAAAAGGTGAGCGATATCCTCAGGTTCCATGTCCTGTAATTGACGACGAACATGGACGAAGCGGCCATTTTCTAGCGCTTCTGTGACTTCTTGGAGGGCTTGGTGAGCTTGGTCGAATTCAATTTGCTCTGCCATTCATTCCTCCCAATTCCTGATATTTACAATGCGTTGAATAATAACTTAATTCTAGGCGCCTTTTAATAACAACTTATGATACTAAGCAAATTTATTTATTAGGTCAGGGAAGAGAAAGATAATGGGAGGTAAGAAAAAAGCGAGTAAACTACTCGCCTTCATCAAATTTATCTTCGATCAAATGGCAAACGGCATCCAGTGCTTCTTCCGCTTGCCCACCCGTTGCGTGGATCGTGACGTATTGTCCTTGAGCGGACTCTAGCATTAACAGGCCCATTACGCTGTCTGCTGTGGCGGTTTTGTCTTCTTCATTGTCGATGGTGATGACCGCTTCAAAGCTCTGTGCCAGTTCGACCAGTTTGACTGCTGCACGAGCATGTAACCCAAGGCGGTTTTGAATCAATACTTTACGACTTAACTCCACGGCTACTCCTTAGCGTTTTTCTCTAGTGAGGTATGGCGAATTTGTACTTGGTGTCCTTTGTTGGAGAAGTATTCACCGATTTGCTGAGTTAAGTACACCGAGCGGTGCTTACCACCAGTACAACCGATTGCAACGGTCAGGTAGCTGCGGTTGTTTTTCTCAAGCAGAGGTAACCAATTCTCTATAAAGCTTTCAATTTGATATTTCAAACTTAACACCGATTGGTGTTGCTCTAAAAATGCGGCGATAGGAGCATCCAGACCTGTAAGCGGGCGTAGTGCTGGTTCCCAATGTGGGTTAGGTAAGAAGCGAACGTCGAATACGTAATCGGCATCGGAAGGCAGGCCGTATTTAAAACCAAAAGACTCAAATACCATAACGAGCCCTTTGCGATCTCTGCCTTCAACGCGCATACGCACGGTTTCACTCAATTCATGCAAAGACTGCCCACTACTATTTAGGACCAGATCTGCATGCGCTTTGAGTGGCGTCAAAATTTGCTTCTCACGCTCGATGGCTTGATCGAGCGAGAGGGAGGTGCCACCTAAAGATAACGGGTGAATTCGGCGTGTTTCGCTGTAGCGTTTGAGTAGCGTTTCTTTATTAGCGTCCAAGAAAAGCACGGTCACATCAAGCTCAGTTTTTAACTGTTCTAGTGTACTCGTCAGTTCTTTTAGCTTTTTAGGAATATTACGAATATCAATGCTGACTGCAACATTCTGTTTGCTGTCAGCAACAGAATGAACAAATGCGTCCAGCAAGTTAACTGGCAGGTTATCAACACAGTAGTAACCTAAGTCTTCCAGTACACGAAGCGCAATACTTTTACCGGCACCTGAGTGCCCGCTAACAACGATTAGTCGCATGGAGTTAGTCCTGCTTATTGGTGAATCATGATGTCGTAAAGTTCTTCATCACTCTGAGCATTACGCAGTAGTTTTAATACTTGCTTATCGCTCAGACGTTCTGCCATAGAGGATAGAGTCTTGAGGTGCTCTTTGCACTGTTCTTCTGGTACAAGGAGCGCAAAAAGAAGATCGACAGGTCGATTGTCAATCGCATCAAATTCGATTGCTTCATCACATTGCAGTAAGACAGCAATGGCCTTGTCGCTTGATTGCATTCTCGCGTGAGGGATCGCAATACCGTTTCCGATACCGGTACTGCCCATTTTTTCTCTATTGAGCATGCATTCGAACAGCTCGGTAGAATCTTGGCCCGTTTGATCAGCCACGATACGGCTGATCATTTCAAGGGCGCGTTTTTTACTCGTGCAGTGGACCGCACTTTTGGTGCAGTCCAATGACAGTATTTCGCTCAGTTGCATGATTAATGACTGTTTAGTTTTTCTTTGTGCTTATTAAGTTGGCGAACCAATTTATCTACCAGCGAATCGATCGCGGCATACATATTTTCGTCATCGGCTGATGCGTGGATTTCGCCTTGATTTATGTGAAGCGTAGCTTCCGCGATTTGAGTAATTTTTTCAACTTTTAGTACAACATGCACTTGATTGATATGGTCGAAGAACCTTTCGAGCTTCTGAAACTTAGAATTTACATAGTCTTGCATTGAATCGGTAAGATCAACGTGATGGCCTTGAATATTGATTTGCATAGACTTTCCTTTTCAGTTAGTGCCTTATAATAGGCGTTTACGCTGACTTGAAGGGGCAATTCCCAAGGATTCGCGATATTTGGCTATCGTACGTCTTGCGACCTGAATCCCTTGGTCAGCCAGAAGAGCAGCAATCTTGCTATCACTCAGTGGTTTGGCAGTATTCTCTGCTGCGACCAGTTTTTTAATGAGTGCACGAATTGCTGTTGACGAACATTCTCCGCCGTTGTCAGTACTAACATGGCTAGAGAAGAAGTACTTCAATTCAAAAATACCACGTGGTGTATGCATAAACTTTTGCGTTGTTACACGAGAAATCGTGGATTCATGCATGTCCACAGCCAAAGCGACATCATTGAGTACCATTGGCTTCATGGCTTCCTCACCATACTCGAAGAAATCTTGTTGATGTTCAACAATACATCTTGCAACTTTGAGTAGCGTCTCGTTTCTACTCTCTAAGCTCTTAATTAACCATTTTGCCTCTTGCAAATTGCTGCGGATGTACTGGCTATCCGCGCTATTACCTTTGCCTAATTGAGCATATTGTTGATTTACTTTTAATTTTGGCACGCTATCCGGGTTTATAGAAACGGTCCATTTGCCATTGTCTTTAAAAACGGATACGTCTGGAATTACGTACTCGGTATCATCAGGAGTGATGCGACTACCTGGACGAGGATCTAACTGTTGGATAAGCTTTAAGACTTCACGAAGATCGGCTTCTTTCAGCTTAGTCTCTTTGATGACGAGCTTGTAGTCTCGGTTGCCTAGGTGATCAATATGATCCGCAAGTATCATTTTGGCTTCAGCAAGCCACGGCGTGTCTTCTGGGAAGGTCGTCAGTTGCAGTAACAAACATTCTTGTAAGTTACGTGATGCAACTCCAAGAGGATCGAATTGTTGAATGCGTTTACGAACGGCTTCTACTTCGTCTAACTCTATCTCTTCATTATCGAAGCTCTCATGAATCTCTTCAGGCGACAAAGTTAAATAGCCGTAGTCGTCAACAGCGTCAATAATCGCTAATGCAATCGTGCGGTCGGTTTCACTGAATGGTGTTAGGTCAAGCTGCCACATGAGGTAATCATGTAACGATTCAGTGGTTTCGCCTTGGTAGACGGGCATATCATCATCAAGAGCTAAGCCAGTGCTACCAGTATTAGCGCTGTAGACGTCATCCCAAGTCGTGTCGATTTCAAGTTCAGAGCTAATTTCTGATTTCTCTATCACATCGGAGCTATCTGGAACGTCAATTTCTGTTGGTTCGCTAGCACTGTTGCTATCAGCAGCCTCGACCGCTGACTTATCTTCACCGTTTGCTAGAGGCTCGTCTTGGCCTTCTTCAACTTCCAATAATGGGTTTGAGTCCAACGCTTCTTGGATTTCTTGTTGAAGATCGAGTGTCGACAATTGCAATAAGCGAATCGCTTGCTGCAACTGTGGCGTCATGGCTAACTGCTGACCTAGCTTGAGTTGTAATGAAGGTTTCATTCAGTGTTACTTACCTTGTAATGCTCAGAATCTTACCGTTCCTAATATAATCATAGACGGAATTGTTCGCCGAGATAAACTTGTTTCACCTGTTCATTATTGAGAACTTCTGCCGGAGTTCCCGATGCAATTAGGTGCCCTTGGCTCACGATATAGGCTTTTTCACATACGTCCAGTGTTTCACGTACATTATGGTCAGTGATTAACACTCCGAGACCACGATCGCGCAGATGCTCAATGATTTTCTTGATGTCATTAACCGAAATTGGGTCAACACCAGCGAAAGGTTCATCCAATAAAATGAACTGAGGGTTGGCCGCTAAAGCTCGAGCGATTTCCACCCTGCGTCGCTCACCCCCTGATAGTGCCATACCAGCACTGGTTCTGATGTGCTGGATGTGGAATTCTTCCAACAAATCTTCCAGTTTATCTTGGCGCTCTTCCCTCGTCATTTCTTGACGAGTTTCAAGTACGGCCATGATGTTATCTTCTACTGAAAGCTTACGGAAAATCGACGCTTCTTGCGGAAGATAGCCAATGCCAAGGCGTGAACGGCTATGCATCGGTAAAATACTGATGTCATTGTCGTCAATGGTAATGGTGCCCTCATCACGAGGTACTAAGCCGACAATCATGTAAAACGAGGTGGTTTTACCCGCGCCGTTTGGACCGAGTAGCCCAACAATCTGACCAGATTCAACTTCTAAGCTAACATCAGTGACGACTTTGCGTTTTTTGTAGCTTTTCGCCAAGTTTTTCGCACTCAGTACTGCCATATTAGTTCTCTATCTGATTGGGTTGCAAAATGGTCGTAACGCGCTCTTCCTTAGAGCTATCTGCGACTAGCTTTTGTTTACCAATTTGGTAACGAATCGAAGAACCTTTGATGGTGTTGTTGTCTTGCGCCAGCTGCGCTTGACCTTTCATGGTCAGTTCGTCTGTAGAAATACGGTAATCCAGCTCCGTAGCTTGACCACTAAGTGTTTTACCATCGTCCATCAGCTGAGAAAACTTCGCAGGTTTACCAAATGCTTGAATCTGTTTAATTGCTTCGGTTTTAGGATCGCGAGTTACCACGATTCTATCAGCATCGATATTGATGCTCCCTTGCTTAAGAGATACATCGCCTTCAAAAACAACCTGGTTACTCTTCATATCCACCTGTTGGGTGTCAGAGTTTATGTAAACCGGCTGTTGAGTATCCGACTTGAGTGCCAGCGCTTGAGGCGCCGCCAATACCAGTGCCAGTAGGCTAAGGTGTAACGGTTTCATATCGACCTTGAACTTCATCTGTCAGAGTCGCAGTATGCTGTTTTAAGTTACCTTGCATTGCGCCTCCAGTAGTTTCAAATTGTGGTCCAACCAACATTACTTGTTGGTCAGCTTTAAAATCACGATTGGTTAGATTAATGACCAATTTGTCTGTTGCCATGGTATCAAAACTCGCACCAGGCAGAAGATTTTGCATTAAGACTTTGTCATATAAAGTCAAAACTTGGTCTTCATCTAACACTGCTCTTGTGGCAGTCACCTTCCATTCAATGACGCTACCTTCACGGTAAACCATCAAAGTCGGGTTATTAAAAATAGTATCTCCACTCTTAGCATAATGGTCTAAGTTAGTGGAGCGAATGATGTAACTGCGGACACCATCTTCACCGTAGGTGATGTTTTCTAATCCAGAACCACTGAACATGGGCAGTTCAGAATCTGGTGCTACTTGAATTGCGTCGTTGCCTTTAGGGGTTAGTAGGTAATAACCGCACCACGCTACAACGAAGATCAAGAGCAAATAAATAAGGCGAGTAAAACTCATATAATGAAGGCCTATCGTTTAGCTCAGTACTTCCCTGACCATTGCCTTTATTCGTCTAATAAATGATTTAAATGTTTGTGCTGATATTACATCACGCCAGCTTTTAGTAAATCGTGCATGTTCAGTGCACCCACAATTTTTTCGTCTTTACATAAAATCAGAGCGTTAATGTTTTTATTCTGCATCAAGTTCAAACCTTCAACCGCCAGCATATCAGGGTGTGCTGTGGTTGGGTTTGTCGTCATGACCTCGCCAATTGCCGTCGTATGAATATCGATACGCTTGTCTAAGGTACGACGTAAATCACCATCGGTGAATATACCAAGCATAGCATCGTGCTCATCGACGATGGCTGTCATGCCTAACCCCTTTTCTGAAATTTCAAGCAGGGCATCGCGAATTAATGCGTCAGGAGAAACTTTAGGTAACGCTTCTCCAAAGTGCATAATATCAGACAACTTAAGTAGCAGTTTTCTCCCCAGTGCACCACCTGGGTGAGATAGGGCAAAATCTTCGGCAGAAAAACCACGAGCTTGAAGCAGAGCTACGGCTAATGCATCTCCCATCACTAATGTGGCAGTCGTACTGCTAGTTGGCGCCAGGCCTAACGGACAAGCTTCTTGAGGTACCGTAATTTGCAGGTGTAAGTCAGACAGCTTGGCCATATTTGATTCTGGCTTACCTGTCATGCTGATGATCTTAATATTCAGGCGCTTTAATACTGGAAATAGAGACAGAATTTCGTTTGATTCACCAGAGTTAGAAATTGTCAGCACAATGTCACCAGGGCTAATCATACCCAAGTCACCATGTGCGGCTTCGCCTGGATGAACGAAAAACGCCGAAGTCCCAGTGCTTGCCAGAGTGGCGGCAATCTTGTTACCAATATGGCCTGACTTGCCAATACCCATAACGACAACTTTGCCGTTGTTGGAAAGGATAAGTTCACACGCTTTTTCAAATTGATCATCAAAGTAGGTATCTAGCTCTTGCAGAGCAGCAACTTCGATATCAAGAACTTGTTTAGCAGCAGCGCGAAAATCAAATTGATTGGACATATCAGATCTCTACTTATTGATCGTGGTAATTAAGCGGTCATGTTTGCGAATAAGTACACTTGGTAACCTAAGAAGCACACAAACAAGATGGCACCTTCAATACGGTTAATACTGCGTGATTTACCCAAACACATCGCGACAAGTAACAATGAAACTCCTAACATGACCCAGAAGTCACGTCCCATCGCGTACTCACTGAGCACCGATGGATTAATGATGCCAGGAATCCCCATTACCGCCAGAATGTTAAACACATTCGAACCGATAATGTTACCGACAGCCATGTCGTCTTCACCCTTTAAAACTCCCGCAAGTGATGCGGCTAGTTCTGGCAGGCTAGTGCCAATGGCGATAATAGTTAGACCGATAACAAGGTCGCTCATACCAAAGTGTTTAGCAATAATTACCGCGTTATCAACCAGCATGCTGGCTGCCAAAGGAAGCAGTATCAAGCCAATAACCACCCACATGATTGCTTTAGGGTTACTGACGCCTTCTGGGATCTCTGACTCTTGGTCATCAAGAAAAACATCACCTGATTTTTGCTCTTTGCGGCTGATTTGCAACATAGCAAATAAAAATGCCCCAAAGAGTACAAACAATAAGACACCCTCATAAAAACCGAGATGGCTATTCCAAAGCAGAATACCAGCGAGTACGGTTACGGCTATCATGAGTGGAAGTTCTCGGCGGATGACGGCGGAGCTAATCGACAAAGGCTTGATCAGCGCTGTAATACCTAGGATTAACGCAATGTTCGCTATGTTTGAGCCTAATACGTTACCCACCGCTGTATCTGTTTTGCCATCCCAAGCAGCGGTTGCAGATACCATCATCTCAGGGGCGGATGAGCCCATCGCGAGGATTGTCATGCCGATGACAAGCGGGGAAATACCGACGTTGCGGGCTATCGCTGCAGAGCCAAAAACAAGTTTATCTGCACTCCAAACAAGCAAAACAAGACCGACTATAAGCAACGCAACGGCTTCGAGCATGAGAATTCCTAAGTATTAAATAAGTAAAATGAATAACCGCTAATTTTGACCTTTTGCGGCCTAAAATGGAAGATAAACGAAGAATAAATTAAAGGTTAGTAACGAAAATGTATGTAAATCTCACTCATTTAAATGAGCAATTCTGGTCTAGGATTTAAACACTTCGTGCTAATTCGGTCATAAACCATGAGAAATTGCAGGGATATACTCGACTTTATTTAATTGAACAGTGCTTTAAATTCAACGCCAATGTGCTTATGATTGCAGCCTAATAAATGTACCGACGTTACTTTATTAAACGTAGAATTCAACTCCGATGAGTATCTGCTTGATGATTCCGTGAGTTGCAACGCTCCTACAGTAGAAGAGATGATATGTCGAACAACGATTTAGTCACCGTGAACAACCTCACTTTTTCACGGGGAGAACGCATGATCTTTGATGATATTGATCTGCATGTTCCTGAGGGCAAAGTGACGGCCATTATGGGACCATCGGGAATTGGTAAAACAACACTGCTGCGTTTGATTGGTGGTCAGTTGTATCCCGAGCAAGGAGAGATCTGGTTTGATGGCGACAATATTCCCTCTCTCTCGCGTAAAAAACTCTACCATGCTCGAAAGAAAATGAGCATGTTGTTCCAGTCAGGGGCTTTATTCACTGATTTGAATGTTTTTGATAATGTCGCCTTTCCATTGAGAGAGCATACCGATTTATCGGAAGATTTGATTCGCACCATGGTGTTACTCAAGCTCGAAGCTGTCGGTCTGCGCGGCGCAGCGCAATTAATGCCGAGTGAGCTTTCAGGTGGTATGGCAAGACGCGCTGCTTTGGCTCGTGCAATCGCACTTGACCCTGACCTGATCATGTACGATGAGCCGTTTGTGGGGCAAGACCCAATTACTATGGGCGTTTTGGTTGAGCTAATTAGCAATCTAAACCAAGCGTTAGGTTTGACCTCTATTGTGGTTTCTCACGACGTACCTGAAGTCATGAGTATTGCTGACTGGGTATACCTGATGGCCGATGGAAAAATCATCGCCTATGGTACGCCAGAAGAGCTGACTCAAAACTCTGATCCTCGTGTCCAGCAGTTCTTACAAGGTGATGCCGACGGTCCTGTACCGTTTCGTTTCCCTTCTCAAAGTATCGAAAAGGACTTATTTGATGGTCGATAACTTCATTCACTTTGTCGCCTCGCTGGGTCGACGCACGCTTTCTATTTGCGGAGCATTTGGTCGTGCGACTTTCATGTTGATTGGGGCGCTATTTTCTAAGCCACAACCGATCAGAAGCTTTCCTCTGCTTGTTAAGCAACTTTATTCTGCTGGTGTTCAGTCGCTGGCGATCATCGTCGTATCTGGTCTGTTCATTGGAATGGTTTTGAGTCTACAAGGCTATGTTGTGTTGGTGGATTACGGCGCAGAAGGCAGTTTAGGGCAAATGGTAGCGCTTTCGTTACTCCGTGAATTAGGACCTGTTGTTACTGCACTTTTGTTTGCTGGTCGTGCCGGTTCTGCGTTAACCGCAGAGATAGGTCTAATGAAAGCAACGGAACAACTGTCTAGCCTTGAAATGATGGCGGTAGACCCATTGAAACGAGTGATTGCACCACGGTTTTGGGCTGGGGTTATCTCAATGCCTTTACTGGCTATGATTTTCATGGCTGTGGGAATTTGGGGCGCTCAGCTTGTTGGTGTTGACTGGAAAGGCGTTGATCACGGCAGTTTTTGGTCAGCGATGCAGTCCTCTGTTGAGCTAGGACAAGACATTGGTAACAGTATGATCAAATGTTTTGCGTTTGCAATTACGGTTACTTGGGTCGCTCTATTTAACGGTTATGATGCTATTCCAACATCGGAAGGGATCAGCCGAGCAACTACGCGCACTGTTGTGCATTCTTCTTTAGCAGTACTAGGATTAGACTTTGTACTGACCGCATTGATGTTTGGGAATTAATCATGCAACAAACACGTAAAACTGAATTATGGGTTGGCAGCTTTGTATTAGCGGGAATTTGCGCGATTCTTGTGATGATTTTTCAAGTTGCTGACGTAAAAAGCATTGGCTCTGGTGATACTTATACCCTCAAAGCCGAGTTCGATAATATTGGCAGTTTAAAAGTTCGTTCGCCCGTAAAAGTGGGGGGCGTTGTGATTGGTCGAGTAAGTAGTATTTCGCTTAACCCAGACAACTTATTGCCAGTTGTAACACTATCTATCAATAGCAAATACAATCAGTTCCCAGAAACGTCGAGCGTACAAATTTTGACATCTGGCCTGATTGGTGAGCAATACATTGGTTTAGTACCTGGCTTCGTTTTTGATGATGAAGTCATGCTGGTGGATGGTGATACCATCGAAGACACCAAATCGGCGCTTGTGCTTGAAGACTTAATTGGTCAAGTACTATACAGCGTAGGTGGTTCAGACGACTCAAGTAAGGAATAACTATGTTAGCGAGATTACTACTTTCAGTTTGTGCTGTGTTTAGCGTCTTTGGAGCAACAGCAGCAGAGGTGGATAAAACTGAACCTTATAAGATGATGAAGCAGGTAGCTGAAGTCACGTTCGAAAGATTGAAAGCCGAACAGCCGAAAATCAAACAAGATCCAAATTTACTTAAAGTGATCGTTGAAGAAGAGCTAATGCCTTACGTCAACTACCGCTATGCAGGGTTAAAACTTCTTGGTCCAAACTTAAAAGGTGCTAAGCGTGAAGATGTACTTGAGTTTATCGATGCATTTCGTGCTTACCTGATTGCGTCTTATGCACAAGTGTTGACGCAATACTCTGACCAAAAAATTGAGTTTGGTCCTGAGCCTAGCATTGATGACTCTAAGCGTATTACAAGCATTAAAGTTGATATCATCGATACTCCGCGTCCAAACATCAAACTTGAGTTTAAACTGCGTAAAGACAACCAGTCTGGTGAGTGGGAAGCATTCGATATGATTGCAGAGGGCATTAGTTTGCTTTCTAGTAAACAATCCGAATGGAACAGTAAAATTCGTCAAGAAGGTATTCTATCTGTTGCTAAAGACCTAGAAAAATTGGCCGCAGAACCGATCCGCTTCGAGGCGAAGAAATAATGGCCCAGACTCCCGCTCAGTGGCAATTGGATCAAAACATTCTTAAGCTAACAGGGGCACTTGATAGAGATACAGTGCCTTCATTGTGGGCGTATGCACAGCAATGGCAACCTGCTCAATCGGAGCTGGAATGCTCGCTAAAAGAGATAGAGCGCGTCGACTCTGCAGGAATGGTGATGTTAATCCACTTATTAGAGCATGCAAAAAAGCAAAACTGTCATATAATGCTCAG